>JBNJGI010000015.1:5981-24393 GCA_051819685.1 Nanobdellota archaeon
TCCTCAAAATGATAAGCAAGAAGGAGTCTGTTCAGGTTCAACTAAAACCTGTGATGGTTCAAACGGTTGGATAAATGATTACACTTCAATATCTGATTATGAATCCACAGAAACAGCTTGCGATGGCAAAGACAATGATTGCGATGGTAAAATTGACAACAACCTTAACCCTCCTCAAAATGATAACCAAAAAGGAGTCTGTTCAGGTTCAACTAAAACTTGTGATGGTTCAAACGGTTGGATAAATGATTACACTTCAATATCTGATTATGAATCCACAGAAACAGCTTGTGACGCTCTTGACAATGATTGCGATAACTCAATAGATGAAAATAATGTTTGCTGTGGAAACTCAATTATAGATACTAATTCTGAATGGCCGATAAACAGAAGGGCATATGATTCAAGTAAATGGCCTAAAAGGGATAATCAAGGTAATTATAATAAAGATTCTAATGATGAAACATGTGACCTTGGTCAAGGTAATTTTTTAGATTCTAATTGCAATAAAAATTCATGTACATGTAATGATGGATATATTCCTGATGGAATTGGTGGATGTTATGAGGAATTAGATTGTCCTCCAGGTTTTATTAACTTATTAAGATATGATTTCAAAAACACATTAACAAATTCAGAAGTAACTGATGATATGACTGATTACACTTACAAATACCCATTATGTGTAAAATCAAACAATCTGGAAAAAAATAAAGGAATAACAGTCACAAAAATATCTAACAATAAGATTTCAGATTCAGGAACAGAAATAAAAGCAACATTTGATGCATGCGAAATAAAACAAGATTGTGGAGACGCAACAAAAATAGCTTCACTAAACCAAGAAAACAATGCTTACCTATCATCCCCAAACCTAAATTCACCTTACTCATTATGTTGTTATCAAGGAGAAAAAGGCATTAAATTCGAAAACGACAACAATCAAATCAAATTTACATGCAGTGAAACTAAAGATGGCATTTGTCCTGAAGACTATGAAAATTCAACAGGAAATAAAATATCTTGCTTACCAATAAAAGATCCTGATTGTGGATACTCCACATCGGATCATATAAAAGAAGTAGTATCTACTTTCGATAAAGAAACTTACATAACCGGAATGGAAAACAGTGATGATGCCATAGTCGCAATTGCAGATGAAGAAAATAAAAATGCAGAAAAAACTTACACATTCAGGATAAATTCAGAAAAAAACATCCAACATTCCATCACTGAAATATCATTCTCATATAGTGAAGGCACACCGGATATATTTTTTGATAATAATCCAGTTTCAGTATGTCCTCCTAATCCCTCTCCAACTTGTTATGAATGGAATCAGGATGAAAGGCTCTTAACCTTGCATCACCCTCTTTCAGAACATCAATTGAAAGTTAAATTTACATATAGCCAGTTCGCTTGGTGGGTATTTTTACTGCTAGTATTCGCGATAATAATACCTATTTTCATAGCTTATAATAAAAGATTTAAAGATGGTCTTTTGATAAATATAAAACAAGATACAGAAGAGTATACTCATAATTTAGAAAGAATTTTTAACTATGTAGAAGAAAAACTAAAAGAAGGAATGAATGAAGATGAAATAAAATTATCTTTAAAGAAGGTAGGCTGGAAAAATCATATAATTGAATTAGCCATGAAAGGAGCTCATAAAAAAGGTAACGACAAATCAAAACTTGAGCAATACATAAAATCCACTTTGGACCAAAATCTTAGCAGATCTGAAATATATTCTACTTTGATGTCAGCAGGATGGGATAAGAAAGACATTGATGAAGTATTCAAAAAAGTAGGGGGAAAAGTAAAATGAAAAATTTAACTATTACATTATTAATCATAACTATACTTTCATTAGGAGTGCATGCTTATACTGATAATTACATAATAACAGAAGATATATGTAAATATGATTACCTTAATGAAAATCAATCTGAATTGAATATGAATTTTAATCCGTCAGGGTGCAAAAAAGAAATAGATTTAGAAGATGAAATAAAATTGACATTCAATGATACAATTATCGGTGAAAATAAAAAATTATGCCTTATAGGTATAGAAGGTACAGAAGACATAAGGCCTTTTACATTAAAAATAAATGATAACTTAGTATTAGAAAAAGAAGAAATTGATTTCCTAAGAACATTAGAAGAAGGTAAAAAAATATACAGTTTAATAAGAGAAGTTGAAGATAAAAACAAAACTTTAATGCTTGAGACAGAAAAAGGTTCAGAATTAAATCTCACTGAAATGATCTGCTTACCGCAAATTCCTGAAACCACTTCAATAATTCAATATGATGAAAATCTATATCAAGATGGTAATATAAAACTTACGCAGGAATTCAATAATCCTCTTTTAAACTATGTAAATGATCTTAAATCAAAAATTATCTTAAAAGATGGATATAACAAAATAAATACTGATGGATTACCTGATTATTGTAAAAATGAAACAAGCGGTTCTGATATAGAAATTGATTGTGATATACCTGAAAAAACATCTGAAATATCATTTAGAATAGAATCTTCATACAATTCTGAGATTACAATACCTATAAATACATACATTTCACACACAGGATTTGATGGAGAAAAAATTGATTTTATGGAATCTGATAAAGGACAATTAAATCTTAAAACAATCGATGATAATAATAATAATATTATTCTCAAATCAAAAGAAGGTTATAAAAATATCTCGCAAGTAGAAAAATATGATGAACTGATAGGTGCAGATATTGAATGTAGTCAAAATAACAATCATGCATCATTAGTTATAAGGAATAAAGCAGCAGGTATTTCCTGCACATATACATCAAACTTTAAAATAGGAGAAAAAATTTACATTGATTTTGAAAATAATGAATGTGATTATCCTTTCATTATAAATAAACCGGGAAATTATGAATTTCTTAAATCCTGTTCAGGATCATCAAATTGTTTAGGTGAATGTAATAAACCTTTACCTTCAAGCTTTACAGATATAAGAAATTTTATAAATAATTATTTCAGTATAGGTAATAGTCTACATAGCTTTCATGGTGGAAACAGTATAGGAGATTGCGTATGTGATTCATCATCCATTTTCAAAGAAATAAAACTTTTCGAAAATAAAGAATCGATAGAGGTGTATGATTTTGAATAAATCAATAACTATAAAATTTGTATTATTTTTAACCTTTTTACTTTTATGTATTAGTAATCTTTCTTATGCTGAAGCTAATGATAAAATTTCAATAAGTGGTGAGGTGAACACAGAAGAAAGTAATACTTTTTCTATTGAAAATTTTGCAAAAGGGAATAATTTTATAGAAACAATTAAAGAAAATCAAGTAATTGGTTGGAATTGCCATGGTGAATCTGATGCCAAATATACTACTATAAAAATTGATAATGGGAATTGTTTTTGTATTCAATCAGGAAATGATAGAGGTATAGGTTATGGTGATATAGAAAGATGTCTAAAAAATACAGCTAATAACTTAAACATAAATTCTAATTATGATAAACCTCATATAGAAATAAATGTGTTATATAGAAAAACGCAAATAAATATTGATAATGTAAAAATAGAAGAAACTACTTCGGAAGGAAGTAAAGTTTTTAACTGTTCAGTTCAAGGTAATATTCCTCAAGAATATAAAAAAGAATATACTTTTTATCAATCATATAATACAAATTCAGAAAACCTTCAAGTATTAAAAACTAGTTCAACAAATATTCTTGATGCAGGAAGATTTGCAGAAGCTCTTAGGACAGGAAATAAAATTGAATGTAGTCTTAAATTATATAGAAAAGGAAACTATATTAATACTTTCCATTCTTCAAACAGTATAGATATAAAAGATGATAATATATATGTCAACGATGCTTATTTATCACCTGCCTTCCCTGTAAAAAAAGACGAAATTTTTTGTACTGGAATAAATAAATATGATTTAAAAAATGTATATGATTCACAAGATTTTGAAATTATCAAAAAAATACAATTCAAAATAAATGATAATTCCGAAAATGAATTTACTGAAGTTGATAGTGACCTTGAATCAGATGGTATATTCAGAAAAAGTATAAGTCTTGAAAACTATGAATTAGGGGACAAAATAGTTTGCGAACACACAATATCATTAAAAAATAAAAATACAAATGAAATTATCCAGACTGATTCAGAAATATCAAGTGAAATTACAATACAAAACGCAAGACCCGAAATAACTTTCATGACAATAAATTCAATATTCAAGCCAGGATACAGACGAGGTAAGGACATATATAAATTATACAATAGTGAAGGTGCATTATTAATGGCAATAACTGATGAAGGTTATGTAGAAATAAAAGGAAACTGTTCAGATGGAACAATGAATAATGATAAGCTTTTAGATATAGCTGACATTTCATTCGATAATTCAGGTAATTTATACTTCGAAAGTGAAGGATGTAACATATTAGATAATCCTCCTGCAGACAACATCATTAAATTTTGGAAAGACAATGATGTAAAGGTTTCTATAAGCAAGAATGGCTTATATGCTAAATATTTAATAGAAGAAGGTGATTTTCAAAGATGAAACGTCATATATTAATATTAATAATAGTAATAATTTCAATTATAATATTTACAAACCATACTTATTCACGTGAAGATCATATGCTTTTAAATTGTACTGCTGGTGCTACCGATGTAGATAACAATCTTGAAGATATAAATATATTATGGTATAAATCTGGAGAAGAAGGATTGGAATTTAATTCATCATCAAAAAACATAACTGTACCATTTTCAGAATTAAGAAATAATATTTTCGTTTGCATTGCATCGGCAAATGATTCTAAAAGAATGAAAAGTATACCTGCTCAAAAATATTACACTCATGATAATGATAGTGCTTATGTTCCTTATGGTTCTATAATATCTGAAGTATCAAAAATAAATTCTTATGAAGGAAATGATTATATACCTTTAAGAGTTAAAGTATATGGGAACACTTCCATAGATTTCAACTCTAAAGCTTATTGTAAAGGAGGAGTTTGTGATGAAGCAGATGCTGAAATATCATATGATAAAAGCAAAGTACTTGATAAATCCGGTAAAAAAACAAACAATATTGATTTTTTAAAAAGAGATTCAATTTATGCAGAATATCCTGCAAATCTTAATATTATCGCAAAAAATCCTTTTATAACTACAATAGCATCTTCTTTCACTTCTGAAAACGCCATTATAAATAGTTCTTCTACAAACTCTTATGAAATACAATACATAGATGAAACCAAATCTATATATGATCAGGGTTATATTGACAATTTCATTAAAATAAATTATAAAAATGGGAATTCAGAAACATTAACATCGAATAGTGTAATAATCGGCAATGAAGTTAAAAATATAACGTTGCTCCCTAGACTTGTTTTATACGACAGACATCATATAAGTGGTTCAATATCTTTGGATGCAATACCTTTCTCTCAAATTTCATCTGATGATGCTGATATGCTTAAGAAAATTGATAATAATGTATTTGATCCAAAATTTGATAAAGAAGGAAATGTTAATGTCACAATTAATCTGCAGGAAAATTTAGTCACTCCTGATAATCTAAAACCAGTTGTAGCAAAAGTGAATTCTGAAAAAATAACATTCAACATATTAAAAAACAGATGCCCCTTAGATATAGATATGCAACCTATGCTTATTAATATAAATCAATTAAATGATTTTAAAGAGAAAATTCATCTTGATTTAATTTATGGAGATGGATCTAAAACAGAACCTGGAATTGATAATATGGAATTGGAATTAGATTCCGAATATCCTCAAGTTAATCAGATGTTTGATATCAATAAAAATGATAAAGAATTATATTTAGAAACTAACGAAGATTTTGATTTTGATAATTTTCAGAATGAAATGAACATTGAAAATACTAAAGAAAAATATTTAATAAATGTTACTTATGATGATAATTCTTGTGATATATTGAATTCGAGAAAGAAAGTCAATTTTACAGACAATATTGAAGGTTACAATATTAAAGTTAAATCTTATACTATTTATTTCAAAACAAACGACAGAGATTTCAGAACAATAATAATAAAGAATGTTTCAAGTGGAAGTTGTGTAGACCCTTATAAAATAAATCTGAAATTACATAAAGGAAATAAAGAAGGTATAAAGTTTTATGAATCTTACAGTAAATCTTGTGAACAATCACACACAAATAAAGAAATTCCTGATGGGATAGGAGCATCATCTTTCAGAGTTATAAAAAAAGGAACATACATATTAAATGTTTCTATAGGTGAAGAATATATAGGGCAGGTAGAAATAAATACTGAATGTCCTTTTGTTGATACCATTGAAATCAAAGATGAAGAATTAAATAGTCGTAATAATTTAAAAAATTCAATATTCACACTAGATAATATAAGTCTGATATATAAAAATAAATTGCCATATGATATTTTAGGACAAAAATTAGAACTTTCTGAAAAAGACCTTAAAGAGTATTTAGGGCTTAAATCTTCAGGTCAGCTTGCTTTTGATAATAATTCTGTTGAAGTTCTAAGTTGTAATCAAGGAAATAATCAAGAAACTTCTATAAATGTAAGTTTCAATCCATCAAAATATGGATTCTGTGAAAATATAGAATCTAAAGAAAATTTCAAATTCGCTTCTTCGCAAAAAAGAAGATATAAATCAACTCTTGATGATGATACAAAAGAAATGTATCTTAATAACCATATTGTTTCCAGAATTAAAGAACATAATGATGGTGAAGTGCCGACAAAAACAATAAATGATTTAAAAATGCATTTCAATAACAAAGAATTCTTAAAAGAATATTTTGAGGAAAAGAATGCACGTGAAATTGATTTAGGTTTTAAAAGTAAGAATTATAGGCATTTTGATGATGATTCAGAAATTAAGATCAATGATTATTATAATCAGGATTATGAATATTTAAACAAAATTATTAAAAGTATTATGAAAGATATAGTTATTGATGAAGATGGTGATTTTGCAATCCCATCTGTTCCTATAGATGAAAATGATCAAAGCTGTTGCAATAAGACAACACATTGCGTTTATGAAGGAAAATGTTATAAAAGTGGTACTGTGAAAGATATAGATGGTGATGGAATATTGGAGAAATGCAATGTTGTGAGTTGACAATAAATAAATAAATACAAAAAAATTAAAAGGATGTTAATATGGTAAACAGAAGCTTAAAATCAAGAATTTTAATGATATTTATAATTACAATAAGTTTATTTTATTTATCGGAAGCTACAATGGGTGATGTAAGCAGTTCTGGAGTATGGACAGAATTGCCTATAGCTACTGAAGGAGGTTGCACACCCACTTCATATGTAATGTGTGCAGAAGATGGACCTCATTACAATGAAACTGAAGGAACTATACCTTATTATAATGAGTCAGGAACGGATAAGACATATCAATTCTGTGCAGTTGACATTAATGATGAAATTGGTTTTATAAATGGTACAGAGAAAGGATTTACTAATCTTTCGGGATTGAAAGAATATTTTAAACAAAATGAGGAAGAAGAAGGTAACATTGAAAATCCGGATCCTTTGACGATGTCATCAATAAGCGGAAATATAGAAGGTCATTTTGATGAAAACTGTAATGTTGATGAATTATTCACTGAAAGAACAGAAGAAAATAAGATAGATTATTCAATATATTGTGAAAATGATAAATGTTTCAATGTATCAGATCCTTTATATGATGATAATGGTTATGAGACTCATAAAAATATAGATAATTTTGATATAATAACTAAAGGATTAGGAACTATGGTGGATGGTAAAGTTAAAGAATCAGGAACCGGAAAAAATATTTCAGATGTCAATTTAACATTCTATTTCAATAGTGAAAAAGGTTTGTCCGAATATTTCAGCTTGCTTTCCGATGAAAATGGAGAATTTACAACATTAGATTACAAAAGGAATATAACAACTTATCATAAAAAATATAATGATATAAATAAAATACCTATAACAGATTATGTCATTGTAGCACGACATCCGGATTACGAGGATTATAAAACAAATGTTATACCTGTCAAAGATCCTGAATATATAGAAATAAGCATGGAATCTTATAGTACTTGTCAAAATGACTGTACTTTAGAAGGAAGCAATATTTGTAATAAGGATTGTGATGGAGTTAATGGATGTGAAATAGAATGGAAAGTAAATGAAACATATCTGAAAGAACAAATTGATGGTGTTCCAAAAGGTAAAAATAAACAATTCTTATACAATGGGAAAGATTATATAGTTGAAACCTGCAATAACATCCCTTCTGAGATTATACCAAAAACTCCTGGATCAAAGACAGAAGGAGAAATAACATGTCCTGAAGGCAAAAGCGCCTGGAAAAAAGAAAGATTTGTAAATCTTGATGGTGAACTTGTTAAAATGCAAGTTACAGTCTGTAAATAAAAAGGAGGTTTATATGGATGATAAAAGAGGAGTTTTTTTCCTCATTGATGTAGTTATAGCACTAGTTATCGTAGTTGCAGGTTTTTTATTACTTCAATCTGGTTATTCTGGAAATCTATCTTCTTCACAAACACAAGAATATTCAGAAGAAGTTATATATTATTTGAATTATTTTTCATTGGATGAATTCAAGCATCCTTTTGTAAATAATATAATTAAAAATTCTGATTTTGATGAAAACACAGGTATAGATGAAGTTATAGCAAATTATTGTTATGAAAAAAACCATTCAGAATACAATAATTTTATATCCCATACTTTCGAAAAATTGATACCTAAGAATCTTGATTTCAGGATAGATGTAAAATATTATAATTTAACAGAATGTCTTTCATATACATCTTCAAGAATAGGAGGTTCCAAAATAATATCTGATGCTGAGATAGTCTCTAAATCAAGAGGTATAGTTTCCTCTCAGCACAACTACACTGAAATACTAGGTCCTTATATGGTGGAGGTGAGTATTTGGTAAATTTTGGTAAAAAGGGCTTGCTTTTTAGCATAATGGCTTTTTTACTAGTAATAGTATTCGGATATGTCATTTCATTAACACATGTATCTGAAGGTTTAGAGAAAAGTAATATAGCTTCAGGTAAGCTTTATTCTACTCTTGGATACTATGAAATAACAAAGAATGGTTTCTTACCTTCAGCTCTTGAGGTTAGTTCAAGAAATGCATTAAATCTGATGATTAATAATTCCATAGAAAATAAAAGCTTTTACACAAACTCTGAATTTAATGATATCTTTTCAAATCTAGTTACTAATGGAACTTCTAATTCTCTTCCTGGATACGAAATGAAAAACAAAAGCATGGAATATTTTATAAATCTTAATGAAAACTTTTCAAGAAAAATATTTTTGAATAAAAAAGAACAAGAAATAAATATTACTTTAATAGAAGATTCAATCAAAATAAAACAAGAAACCCCTTGGGAAATAGAAGTTTATACAAAAATTAATTTCCGAATAAAATCAGAATTTTTCAATATAAAAAGTCACAATTCTTATATAAAGAATACAGTATCTATTAACGATCTCAATGATCCTTATATAGGTATAAAATCTAACGGAACAGTATTACAGAAGTTTAAGAACAGTTCCAATGAGAAAAATGAATGGGATATAGATAAGTTAAAATATTATTTAGATAACAGGATTTATTTACAAAATAATAATGGTATGTCTTTCTTGATGAGAATGCAGAATAAATCACCTGATAATAAATCCTTCAAAAAAAACGCGAAGATAACTTCGTTTATACACCCAGAAGATGTTATCAATGATTCTTATAAAAAGATAGGAATCGATAAAAATTCAGCAAAAAAAAGATCATACATTGATCACTATTTTTTTAATAATACATTTAAAGATTGCGATATTGCTGGCATAGATGAATATACTGAAAGACTATATAATATTTCAGACATATCAGATAATCCTGATTATAAAGGATTCAGATTGGATTTTAATAGTGCTGTTGATTTTACAGAAGACATTGTTAATAATGCGACTATCACTTGTAGTAGCGAAGGTGTAGATTAAGTTATTATTGTTTAATAGTTAAGAATATTTATAAATAAAATTAACCATTTTCACACATATGTGGGAAGCTGGATCGAATATTGAGACAGATGTAGATTTATTAGTATCTTTAGTAAAGAAAAAAGGAAAAATATCTGTTGAGGAAGCTGCAAAAAAACTTAATATAAATGTTAAGATAGTACAAGAATGGGTTGATTTTTTAGTGGAGGAAGAAGTGTTAGGGATTGAATATAAATTTGTAACTCCTTACCTTTACTTTAATAAAGAAAGAAACAATAAACCTACAGTACTTGAAGAGTCGGAAGGAGAATATCTTGAAGACAAAGATGATTTTATTAAAAAATCAAGAGAAAGGGGTTTGAATGATGATCAGATAAGAAAATTATGGAAAAATTATCTTAAGGTCAATATAGATGAAATAAAAGATCACTTTTACAGACGAGCTAAGTCAAAAAACATAAGTGAATCTAAAATTGATGCGCTTTGGTCAAAATACAGACAAGAACTTTATGAGGCTATATAATGGATATCGATGAATTTTTAGACAGTGCAGTAGATCAAATGAATTCTGAATCTGAAGATGAGATAGTTATTGGAAATGAAGATTCAAAATCTAAAGAGAAAAAAACAGAAGAAAAAAAACAAAAAACAGAAGATAAAGAAAATTCTCAAAATACTGAAAACAATAAAGAAGATACTGGAATAAAAAAAGATAATAATACTTCATATCTTAATAATCTTCTTATATCAATTAGAAATGATATTAAAAATTCTGATATAATTTCAGCCCAGAAAAAATATTCTGAATTATATGATTTTTCTAGTAAAATACCAAAATCAAATGTTGCAGCAAGAAAAGAAATAAATCAGATTCTTGTGAGATTTCATGAAAAAATACTTGATAAGTTAAAAGAAAAGAAAAAGACCTTTGAAAAAGAATACAAATTAATGGATTCCCTGATTAAAAAATGTTCTAAAAGTATAGATGAAAATGATTTAAAAACAGCGGTAAATTATTTCAGACAATCATTAAGTATGTATAAAAACATACCTAAAGAATTTGCGAATACTTCAAGTGAACTTAAAAGCCGACTATATTCTTTACATTCAAGACTTAACTCATTAAAAAAGAAAAAGCTTGAAAAAAAATTCAATTATATTTCCAGTAAGATTAATGAAAGGATAAAATATTTTGATAATTATATACATAAAGGGGATGGGAAAAATGCTGAAAAATATTTTTTTGAATTAGAGCAGCTATACAAAGATATTCCTGATGATTTTTTAACTGAAAAAACTAAAATATATAACTCAATTATAAAAAGGAAAAATGTATTAGAATTATACATTCAGATGCATTCCTTGAAAGAAAGTCTTGATCAATACGGATTCTCTGACTTAAAAGAAAAACCTGTTCCTGAAAATAACAAAGTTTATGATAATCCGAGAAAAAAAGATTTAAATTACAACATTGAAAATAATGAAGATTACGCTATTCCTGAAACCAATAGTAATGTATTTTTCACTAAAAAGAAAAAAGAAAAAAATGTTGAATCTCCAGCAACAATATCTTCAAGAGATAAAAATAATACTTATTCATCAAATAATATTTCCAGACAATATACTTCATCTTCTGAAAAATTTCAGTCTTCAGAATCAGAAATTCCTACAATAGAAAAATCTGAAAAAAATATTCCGGAAAATTATGAGTCAGAAGCTAAAAAATCTGATAATATTTCTTCTGAAAAACACACGATAGATAAATCTGATGAATTACAAGATAAAAATACAGAAACTCCATCTAAACTTGACAATCTTGAATCTCCTCCGGGGATTGAAAGCCCTTCAATACAAACATCTGAAGAAAAACCAAAAAAAGAGTTTTCCGAAAACTCTGAAAATAAATCTTCTAAATCTCAAGAATCAAATATATTTTCCGAAGATGAGGATTTTGACGAAGCATTGAAGAATCTAAAATTAGGAAAAATAAGAATAATGATTGTGGACAAAAAATATGAAGAAGCATATGGAAAAGCAAAAAAACTAGAAGAAATGTATCCTGAAGATGAAAAAGTCAATGAAATAACTGATTTCCTCAAAAAGAAAAATAAGGTAATTCAAGGAAAAGAAAATAAGGAAGAACAAGAAGAAATTTCTGATAATAGTGAAGAGTTAAGCAAAAAACTTGAAAATACTAAAAATTCAATAAATTCAAAAATAAAAAGAAGATTGTCTCTTGCAAGATTTCAGTTGAAAAAAGGAGATAAAAATAAAGCATTAGATAACATAAATTATGTTTTGAATATCGATTCACAAAATAAAGAAGCAAAAAAATTGATGAAACAGGTGAGCTAAATGGTAAAAACAATACTGGATAAATATAATATTTCTTTGAATGACATACTTGTAGAGATAAAAATCTTGATAAAAAGTGAAGATTCAGTACCTGAATATATATCAGTAATATCTAATATAAGTGATACAACAAAAATAGTTCTTGAAAAAATAAGAGAAGAATTCATATCAGGTGTTGATTTAGGATCATTTAGTATTTCTAATAATGAAGAAAATGTAAAAGTGATGGAAGTTCTGAAAAAAGAAATTTCAGGACTTATAAAAAAATATTTTCCTAAGATAGATGAAAGAACTCTTAAAATGCTTATGAATTATGTAGTTTCCCAGGATCTTGGTTTCGGGGATATTGAAATTCTTCTAAGAGATGAAAATCTTGAGGAGATAGTTGTAAATAATTCTAAAGAACCGGTTTGGGTCTATCATAAAAGGCATGGTTGGTTGAAGACAAACATAATCATATCCAGTGAAAATAAGATAAGGCATTACTCAACCACAATTGGAAGAGATGTAAATAAAGAAATAACTTTACTCAATCCTCTTATGGATGCTCACTTAAAATCAGGAGATAGAGTGAATGCTACTTTGAGTCCTATTTCAAGTTTCGGTAACACTATAACAATAAGGAAATTTTCCTCCGATCCATGGACTATAGTAGATTTCATAAATACTAAAACTATCTCCTATGAAGCAGCAGCTCTCATTTGGCTAGCTATACAGAATGAGCTTTCCACATTAGTTATAGGAGGAACTGGTTCAGGTAAGACAAGTATGCTTAATGTTCTCTCAAATTTCTTTCCTCCTAACCAAAGGTTGATATCTATAGAAGATACAAGAGAACTTACTTTAGCTAAAAATCTTCACTGGGTGGCTATGGAAACAAGACTTGGTAATGCAGAAGGAAAAGGTGAAGTTACAATGCTTAATCTTTTAGTAAATTCATTACGTATGAGACCTGATAGGATAATTGTAGGAGAGGTAAGAAAAAAAGAAGAAGCTGAAATAATGCTTGAAGCTATGAACACAGGTCACAGTACATATGGGACATTCCACGCGAATACAGCACCGGATGCTCTTATGAGATTGACAAATCCTCCTATAGGTATTCCCAAACCGATGATATCTTCCATTGCTTTATTCCTTGTACAGAACAGAAACAGAAGGACCGGTGCAAGAAGGACAATACAGATTGCAGAAACTGATAAGGATGGAAATGTGAATTTACTGCAACAATATGATCCCAGAACAGATAAATTAGTCAAAAAAAACAAACCTAAGTCATTCTATGAAAAGCTTAATCTTTATACAGGCATGACGGAAGAAGAAATTGATCAGGACATTGAAAAGAAAATAAAAGTTCTTAAATGGATGGTAAACAACAATTATAGAGATATTCACCAGATAGGTCATATAATGTCGAAATATTATTTAGGAAAAGTTAAGGTATGAAATAACATGGATTTAGTTCATTATATTTACAGGAAGTTCCCGAAACTAAGGACGCAGTTAATGATAGCACACATGAATATTTCTACTCACAAATTTATCAAGAATAGTCTGATAAATTCTTTTTTTGCATCAATTTTTGTTGCTTTACTATTGTTTTTTGTATTAAAAAGATTTTTAATTTCAAAAGGCATGACTTTTTCAGACCCTTTAGTCTTTCTTTTCACATTAGTTTTTATATTTCCTTTATTATTGATTTTTTTTACATTCTTAATACTTCAAAGTCCAAATTCTCAGATAAAAAAAAGAAGGAAAGATATCGAAAAAAATGTTTTATTTGCAGGAAGATATCTTTTAATTAAGCTTAATTCAGGACAACCTCTCTATAATGCTTTGATTGAAGCTTCAAAAGATTACGGTGTAGCTTCTAAATACTTTAAAGAGATAGTTGATAATATAAATTTAGGTGTTCCTATCGAAGAAGCATTAGAAAGAGCAATCAAATATTCTCCATCACCAGCCTTCCAACAAATACTTTTCAATGTAATCAATGCTCTAAAAATAGGTATAGATATATCTGAGACTCTTAAAGAGGTCTTGGATGATATCGCTGCAGAACAATTATCTGAAATCGAAGCATATACTCAAAAACTCAATTCAATAACATTATTCTACATGCTTTTAGGTGTAGTGGTGCCTTCATTAGGACTAACAATTTTTGTCGTAATTGCTGGTATGGTCGGATTTTCTATAGGACCTCCGATATACATAGCTCTTTTTGTACTTGTACTCGTATTACAATTATTTTTTGTGAATTTTTTTCACAAAGCGAGACCTAATATTAACTTTTAAAAATGATAAATATACCTTTTATAGAAGAATTCGGAAAGGCTTTTTTTCCTAAAAAATTCAGGCCTAAAGTACGTTCTCATATGGAATCTGCTGGAGTTTACAAGTCACCTTATTCAATAATAGGTTTACTTTTTTATCTTTCCCTTATCTTAACAGCATTCGTTATGTTCATATACATATATCCTAGAATAATAGTTCTTGTTGATGTTTCTTCTGTAAACAATTTTTTAGGATCATTAATAGTAGGTATTTCAGTTTTCTTCTCATGGGCCTTAACACAGATGATAATAATGTTGTTTTTATTATCTCTCCTTTATTTTGTTCTTGATATGAAAATATATTATAGAATAAAGGATATAGAAAAGAATCTCAATGGATTTCTGAATCTCGTCTCTACTAATCTTAAAGCAGGTATGAATCTTGACAAAGCTTTTTTTAGTGCAGTTAAACCTAAATTCGGTGTTTTGGCTGAAGAGATCACTTTAGTTTCTAAAAAAGTGATGACCGGTCAGGATCTTCACAGTGCTTTGAAAGAGCTTGCAGAAAAATATAATTCTCCTGAATTAAAAAGAAACTTGAATATTGTAATAAGTGAGATTGAAGTGGGTGGCAAAGTTAGTAAAATCATAGATGACGTTGTAGAATATTCAAAAAATGCTCATAAATTAAAAAGGCAGATGATTGCTTCTATAACAGGATATGTCATCTATATATCAGCAATTGTTCTTTTTATGGCTCCTGTACTTTTTGCTTTATCATATAATCTGATAAGCTTTTTATCATCCTTATTAGGTCAAATAGGGGGTTCCTTGAATACTTCAGGTCTTCCTTCATTCTTATCAAATTTTTCTGCAGAAGGTCTTAATCCCGATCTTTTTAGAACTTTTGGATACTATGCAATAGGTGTAATATCATTTGTATCTTCTCTTATTATTTCTTTAATTGTAAAAGGAGACATAAAAGGGGGGATTAAATACACTCCTGTATACTTAGTAGTATCTTTATTTTCCTATCATGTTTCATTATTATTTTTAGGAACATTATTTGGAGGTCTTACAATATGAAAAAATCACAGTTTTCCTTGGAATTTCTTATGACTTATGGTTGGGCATTACTCGTTATAAGCATTACAATATCAGCTCTATTATATTTTTCTGTTGTAGAACCTACTTCTTTCATTAATCCAAGATGTTTAGCAGAATATGGGTTTGAGTGCACAGAATTTTCAGTAAATATCCAACCAAAAACAAATGTTCACATAATAGCTGAAAATCAAGTAGGGCTACCTATAAAAGTAAATAATATAAGTATTGAAACTACTGAAGGAATTTCCGATTGTGTTCTTTCAGATCTATACATAAAGAACAGCACAGGCACTTATGATATTTCAATCAATAAAGTAAGAGTTGGTGCTACAGAAAATTTTCATATTCTTATGAATTGTTCTTCAGGAACTATATCTAAAAATTCTGTAATTAAAAGTGAATTTAAACTAGAATACAGACCAGATAAAGATAACTATTTTAAGAAAAACTCAAATTTTGAATTTGTAGGAGTTATTTCTTAAATAATAAAAAAAGAAAAAATTAATTATAATTCTCCTGCCTTAATAACATTAACTTTATATTTATTTTTGTTGGCATCTACCTTCATGCTGATAAGATGGTTTACTTTAGCATCATCACAGCTTTTCATAATATCAGAATCTGCAGTACCATCAAGAGCAACTGCGTAAACGCTTCCTTTTAAACTTCTTAAAGTTGAAGGCAATTCACTAATAGGGACTTTCCCAAGAATATTTGCACTTGAATCCATAATACTTGCACCTTGCGTTCCAAGTAATTCCTGGATTGATTCTTTAAATAATTCTTTTTCTTCATCTGAAAGAATTTTTTTGGAATCGTTACTACTTTTCCTCTCATTCTTTACATTTTTCTTATTTTTATCATAATTTTGATACTTGCCTTTACTTTTATCTTTACCTTTATAGTTATTATTCTGGTTTTTACCTGAAGTTTCAGGATGAGGATGTTCCACCTTGTATTGTTCAGGAGTTATCTTACCTCTTAAAGCTTTATGGATTTCTTTCTGTGTAAGTTCTTCTACTTCTTTTCCATCAGGAGCTCTAACTACAAAGTCTACATCTGCTCTTTCAACCATTTCTCTTATGTTAAGATCGCCTCCTCTGTCTCCGTCTACAAAAACTGTTATAGTTTTTTCTTTAGAAAGATCTATAATAGATTTAGGAACGCTTGACCCTTCTATCGCTATAGAATTTTTGAAACCATATTTAAGAAGGTTAAGCACATCAGCTCTACCTTCAACAACAATAATTTCTTCACTATCCTTTATAGCAGGACCTGCAGGAAGTTTATCATTACCGTATTCTACAGCTTCCATAACCCTCACAGATTCACTTACTTCTTCTGCTATCTCTTGACTATCTGGAATTATATCGTCAACCATGGTTTTAAGAAGTTCCTTAGCTCTTGTAACCACCTGATTTCTTTTACTTATTCTGATATCTTCTATTTTTGTTGTCTTAATATTTGCATTACAAGGTCCTATTCTTTCGATTATTTCTAATGCTGCAGCAATTATTGCAGTTTCAGCTTTATCAAGACTTGAGGGTATTATTATCTCCCCATTAATCTTGCCTGATTTATTAGTTGTATTAACTTCAATTCTCCCTATCCTTCCTGATCTTTGGAGTTCTCTTAATTCAAGCTCTCCTCCAAGAAGGCCTTCTGTCTGACCAAAAACTGCTCCTATTATGTCTGGCTTCTCAACTGTTCCGTTGATATTAATTGATGCGTGTATAATATATTTACCGCTAACTGGACTTATTTTTCCCATTTTAATCTTATTCTCCTTTGTTTTTTTACTAATTTACATTCCAAGCTAGAAAAAGACGCTGATTATTGTCAGCTTATAACCTTTTTTTGAAAAATGAAGGATTATGATGATGTCTTTTCTGCTTGAATTATTTCAAGCAATTTGAAATTGTAATTGTGAAGCCTGCTTCACTAACCCCTGGAATCATTGCTTGGCTATTGCCGTGTGCTTAACAAGGTACTCTCGTGGCAGGCTTTACTACGTTTTTTAAAACGTAAATAAAGGTGTATTATGAATGCTTTATATAATTTTTGGTGTTTTAGTTAGCGACATAAGAAATTTTTATTTTTATATTGCCTTACAGAAAACCCGGAAATTTGGTTAATTATACATTCTAATTGATTTTTATCTAAAAATGATTGTGAAAAACTTTAATTTAAAAAATATTTATAAATAATCTATAAAATAAAATAGATATTTTAAATAGGAGGTAAAATGAATGAAGAAATAATTTTTGGAGGAGGGATGTTTGCTCTTGCAGGAACAATGTTTTTAATAGCATTATTTTTAATTTTAGCTATATATATATTTACAAGTTGGGCATTAATGTCAATTGCAAGTAAAACAAAAACAGAAAATAAATGGATGGCTTGGATACCTATCCTTAATGTATATCTGATGACTCAGATTGGAAAACAGCATTGGGGTTGGGCTTTGGCAGTTGTTTTATTACCTAGATTTTCCTAGGAAATTATACACTACATCCAGATTGCTCTAATTCTATTGAATTGTGCTAAAAAAGCGAAATATTTATATACGTGTAGTGT
>JBNJGI010000016.1:0-23440 GCA_051819685.1 Nanobdellota archaeon
CAGGATCAATCACCGTTATATCTTTTGAAATGTCCTGATTTCCTTTTCCCATACTCAAAGCAGTGTGCCTTTCCAAATAATTTACCAAGCATCAACCTCCGAATCCGAGCGTTCCTGTAAATCGTTTCAAGCCAATATCATTACTAATTTTATTTTAGGTGTTTATATTTTAGAAATGTGTCTAACAAATTATCTATTTTAGCTACAAAGCAATAGAAAAATATCGGAAACTTATGTTGCAGACCGATACCTTTATAAATTAGATATAAAATCCTTAAATTATGGCAAAAGAAGACATAAATGAAATAACAGAAGCTCTTAATAATGAAAAATTATTGATAGGGACTGATGTTGTAATGAGAAATTTGAAAAATGGAGATTTGAAAAAAGTGTATGTTACTTCAAACGCCCCTGAAATCATAAAGAATGACATAGATAATTATGCTAAATTAACAGATACTGAAGTGTCGTTTCTGGAAGAAACAAATGAAGACTTGAAAGAAATATGTAAAAAACGTTTTAACGTTTCTATTGTGGCTAGTTCTAAATGAATAAGACTTTTAATACCCAAAATTTAATGCAGATTTCATTATTTGAGAAATATACGAAGGCTAAAGTTAAAGATTGTTTTGAAGATAAGTTTGGACAATTAACTTTTTGTGTATATAAAGGCCAGTTATTCAATGCTTTAGGTAAAAATTCATCTAAAATTAAAAAAATCGACCAGATGTTTAAAAGAAAAGTACGTGTTATAGAATTTAATCCAAAAATAGAAGAATTTGTCAAAAACATTTGCTATCCTAATAAAGTTGAGAAAGTTGAATATGGGGAACAGCATCTTTGGGATAAAAAAAAGAAAATTGTTCTTATACATCCAGAAAGTGTTAAATCAAGAGGATATATAATAGGGAAGAATGGAGAAAATCTAAGGAATATGGAATTTATCTGCAACAGATATTTTAAAGTTGATGAAATAAAAGTTACTTCTAAAAAAGAGGATGAAGAAATTGAACTTAAAATACCTGATGAAGATGAAAATATCTAAATTATTACCATTCATCTATCTTTTTCTGTTCACTTACTGAATAATTATTGTTTTTTTTGTTTAATGTTATCCTTTGAACCATCTCATCTTCTTTCTCAAGTTTATATTGGATATTCTTGGCGTTTTCTATCAATTCAGGAGGTAATCCTGCAAGTTTAGCAACTTGAATTCCATAGCTTTTATCAGTACCTCCTTTCCTTATTTTTCTTAAAAAGATTATTTCATCATCTTTTTCAGATACAGCTATGTTATAATTAACAATACCTTTATGGTGAATATCTTCTAATTTTGTTAATACATGGTAATGAGTTGCGAATACAGTTTTTGCTTTTATTTTTTTCAATATATATTCAGCAACACTCCATGCTATAGATACTCCGTCAAATGTGGACGTCCCTCTACCTATTTCATCCAATATAATAAATGATCTTTCTGTAGCATTATTTAATATATCAGCAGTTTCATTCATTTCTATCATAAATGTTGATTGTCCTGTGCTTAAATCATCATAAGCCCCTACTCTGCTCAACAGTCTATCTACAATAGATATTTTTGCTGATTCAGCTGGTACAAAACATCCAATTTGTGCCATAAGTATATTAATTGCCACTTGTCTCATATAAGTGCTTTTTCCGGCCATGTTAGGTCCGGTGATCAACATAAGAAATTCTTCTTTATTGAGATAGCAGTCATTTGGTATAAATTGATTCTCAAGTTCTTCTATTACAGGATGTCTTGATTTTTTTATTTTCAATTCATAACCGTTATTTATTTCTGGCATGCAATAATCATTATCGTAGGATTTTTTAGAGAAAGATGATAATACATCAAGTTGTGATATCATGTCCGATATTTTTTGGATACTTTCTGTGTTTTCAGATACTTTTTGTATAACTTTGTCAATTATATTGTCTTCTATAGTGATAATTTTTTCTTCTGCTTTTTGGAGTTCTTCTTCAAATTTTTTCAGATCTTCTGTTATGAATCTTTCTCCATTGACTAATGTTTGTTTCCTTATATAATGTTTAGGTACACTTTCCTTGAATTTGTTGCTTACTTCTATATAATATCCGAATACTTTATTGTAACCTACTTTTAATGTCATACCGGTTTTTTCCTGTTCATTCTTTTCTAAATCTTTTATTTTTTGTTTTGTATTAAATTTAAGATCATATAATGTATCAAGTTCTTTATCATAGCCTTTTTTAATCATTCCTATACTTCTTCTTCCATCGCCACCCTCACTATATCCTGATCCACTTCTTACTATATAATTTCCATTGTCTTCTTCTGATATCGAATCATTTATAATTTTTATAAGTTCACTCATATCAGGAAAATTTGTTAAAGAGGTTATTTTTCTGCTTTCAAAATCAGAAAGGTGTTGTTTTATATCATTCAGCAAATTTAAAGAATTTTTTAAGTTCACAAGATCTTTTGTACTTGTCAGCTTATAGTTTATTTTAGACACTAATCTTTCAATATCAAAAAATTGCTTAAGCTTTTCTCTTATTTCATCGCATTCAATTATTTTTTTTCTTAATTCGTCTACTGCACCATATCTTAATTTTATTTTATTTTCGTCCATAAGGGGATGCGTTATCCAGTTTTTTATTTTTCTGGCACCCATAGGGGTTCTTGTATTATCCAGCACAGATAGTAATGTGCCTCTGGTTGTACCATCTGATATATTTTTAAGTAGCTCAAGATTTCTTATTGTACTTTTATCTAATGACATGTATTCTTTATAATATATTATTTTCGGTATTTTAAGGTACGATAATGATTGTTTTTGGGAATTATGTAAATGGTTAATAAGTGCTCCTGCAGAACATAATGCATAATCTTTTTCTTTGAAACCAAGCTCTTCAGGTTCTTTGTTATAATGATCTTTTATTCCTTTTGTAGCTTTTGTTATCCAGAAGTTGCTTTCATTTATAATGTTGAGAAATATATTATTTCTTTCACAAAATTTTTTTATATTTTCATTTTCAGCACCTATTATTATTTCAGATACATTTTTTCTTGAAATTTCTTGAAATATCTGTTCTAATTTTTTTGATTCTCCAAAAATGAATTCTCCTGTTGAAATATCTACAAAAGAAACGCCAAAAAAATCTTGTCCGAATATACTTGCAATGTAATTGTTTGAAGAAGGACTAAGTATGCTGTCTTCAACAACTGTACCAGGTGTCATTATCCTGACGACTTCTCTTTTTACAACACCTTTTGCATTTTTAGGATCCTCCATTTGTTCGCATATCGCGACTTTATTACCAGCATTAACTAGTTTAGATATGTATTTTTCCACAGAATGGTAAGGGATGCCTGATAAAGGAGCTTTATTTTCTCCTTTTCCTCTGTTTGTAAGCGTTATATTCAATAATTTGCTGACTTTAATGGCATCATCATAGAAGCATTCATAGAAATCACCCATTCTGAACAATAATATGCACTCAGGATATTTTTCTTTAGCTTCCATATATTGTTTCATAGCTGGAGTTAATTTCATAAAGATGCTAAAAAATAGATGTTTTTAAATTTGACGATAGATCTAAAAGCTTAATAATCTATAAATATATCCTTTTAAAGATTTTATAAAACCTATATCATCAATTTTATAATCTGTTGTTTTTTCAGTATGATATTGTGCTCCATTCTTGTCTTCCCAAATGATAAATGCTTTTATCGTATTATTACCTTCCTTTAGATTATAGCTGTTCATTGGTATGTTATATATTGTGTTTTCAGTAAAATTTTTGATTTTCCAATTAAATATCTTATCATTAATAATGACTCTCACATCGACATTCCTTGGGACTGCAGCACCTTTCTTTTTGAGTGATACATTAATATTTATATCATCACCATATTGTTCAATCTCATCAATTTCTATATTCGAAACCTTTATTTTAGGTTTATTATGTATTAAAATACTTAGTTTTTCTTTATAGGTATTTTCAGGTGTTTCAAGATTTATATTTAAGTTTTTATTGCTTACAGAACTTGATGAAAGTTTTGTAGTGAAAGTATGTGATTTTGATATAGGTAATGTGAAATTTTTACAGGATTTTTCGAAATCAAAGTCACCATTAACACATATTTCATTGTTTTTAAAATATGTATTACCTGTATTTCTTATTATACATATAAGCTTTGTATTTTCATCTACATATAATTTATTTTCATCTAGATTACAAACCATTTCTATAGTACTGTTTTTATCATCTTCGTCATATTCTGATAAAAAAGAATTGATTTCATTTATTGAGATATAAGGGTATTCATTTCCAACCTTAAATTTAACTGAATCTTCTGATCCTGAAAATGTTCTTATGTATATAGGAATTTCATAAATATAATTAGATGATAAGTCTGAAGTGACTTCTATCATTATATAATAGCTTTTTTTACTGTTCGGTTTTACAAAAACAGGCATATTGTTTTTATCATTAATTTTTATTTCAGGAGGATGAGAGATGTATAGCATTGAAGAAAGATAATAATCCTGATTATTTTGTAAGGTTATATTCATTATATTATATGATCCAGGGGATAAGGCATTTTTGAATAGATTGGCAGATATGTCGATATTCTGGTCTATAGTGCCTTTATAATCTTTTACTTCAATATCATAAGTTGTCGGTATTATTTTAAAATCAATTTTATCTATATCATACCCTTTCCATAAGTAACGCGAAGACATTGTTTTTGAATTATGTGATTGGAGAAAAGTTATATGGCTGGCATCAATGAAACCGAATTGTTTGTATGTTAAATCAAAAGGTACCCAGCCATTATCAGGGAAATAAACTTCAGCCCAAGAATGAGGTAACCAATTTTTAGAAAATAAATTAGAATTTGTATAGGATATGCCTGAAACCATTCTTGCAGGAACTCCGATACTTCTCATCATTGCTACAAACAATATACTTAATTCATCACAGACACCTTTTCTGTTATTCATAACCCAGCTGGCTTTTTGAGTGTCATCTTCAGTAATTGTAGATAGATCATATTGTATATTTGTAGTTACCCAGTCAGCTATGCTTTGGCTTACTTCGAAAAGATCGTCTTTACCGGAAGCAACTGCTGATGCTGTTGATATTATTTCATCATTACTATCAATTTTTTTTGTTGTTTTGGTGTATTCTTTAAATTTTTTATCTACATTTTTAAGAGGAAAATCAACTTTATTTTTTACAGGAAAATATTGATTTTTTGTGTTAATAGAATATGTTTGATCAATATGCCAGTCATCAGATACTTTTTTTTCTTTAAAATATATGTTTGTAGAATTTATTCTTGTAGACTCGATATTAAAATTTTTTGATATTATTTCCTGTCTGTATGTATTTTTTGGATAATTGTTAAAATCAGCACTAATCCAGCTTAATGGTCTGTTTATGTTATCTATTTCAACACCACTACTAGAAACAAGTTTTATATCCAATTCTTTGCTTGTAAGTATTTTTTCTGATTCTTCATCCATTAATATATAAGAGTAAGAAATGCTAGGAAGTATTAGAATGAATAATAAGATTGTAACAATAATGCTGATATTTTTATATTTCATATTTTTTATATGTGACTCTATTTTATAAATCTAACTCAATATTAGTGTCACCTTCGGATGAATACGAATGACAAAATTTATAAATATAAAAAAAATACACATTAATATTAAGCTCACCTCTTTTTCCCAGGAGGGCATCAGTTCGCTGATGTCCTCATGGGTTTTATTTTTTACAATATTTGCGTAGAATTATTGAAGCTATGATTAATCCTAAAGATAATCCAAGAAGAAAAATCATATTTTTATCGAGGTAGAATGAGACTTCATTATCTTTTTCAAGATATAGATCAAGATTTGAAAATTCTAGAGCCATTTGATAATATAATAATGAGGAATAAGGATTTTCTTTTTTGAGCGAATTTGCATATTCAAGATAGCTTATACCAAGTATGGGGAGTCGTCCTTTGTTTACTTGTGTAGCCACAGAACTTTTGACAAGATCTGATTTTAAATCTAAAAGTTTAGATATATTTTTAGAATTCCACCCTAATGTGCTGGCAACAACATCAGATTGAGCCTTGGATTGAAGGCTATAATAAATACATAAGGGGTAATTGTCTTCTTTCCTGAAAATTTCAGCTTTTTCATATGTTTTTTTTGCCTCAGTGTTATATGGAACATAGATATCTACATATTGATAACGGCTGTTTGCTTCGTTCAAAGCTCGTATACATGCATTTTTCAGACCAGAATCATCAATTATTTTTTGCCTTTCACCAATATTATAAAATCTTGACCATGATATAGCTGTAAAAAATCTTTCATTAGCGTACGATAAAGATTCAATGGCGGATAAAATATCATTTTCATCTAAATAATTATATGATTTCTTTAAATTCTCCATACCATCGTTAATCCTTTCTTGGACTACTGAATATACTTGTATGTCTTTCGAATCATCTATATTATATTTTTGCATATTTCTCGCTATTTTCAAAGTGTTTAGTGTTTTATTCAATGATGTGTTATAACCTTTGTTTAGATAATTAACATATCTGGTATTCATTAGTGAACTGAAACAGTAAGAAGCGGATGAATAATAATCATCATTTGATATTGAATTTTTTGATTTATTTAACAAGTTTACTGAATTTTGATAATAAGAAGTTATATTTGTTAATTTCATATATTTGTCATAGGTTTTATTTTTAGTTACATTTGTATGATTTTTATAAAATCCAGCATATTTTTCTCTTATATAAGAAATATTGGATAAGATTTTTTTAATTTCTGTATTGGAATTTTCTGCTCTTGAACATATATCTTCTGAAATTTTTTCCATAGTTTTTTTATAATCAATTGGTGTTTCATAATAACTGGTTTTTATTTTGTATCCAAATAAGTCATTAAGGACAAAATCTAAAGAGGGAGATTCAATGATATTAACATTTGCATCAGACGCTATTTTTAATATATTAACTTTTTTTGAATTATTTTTGTTATTTGAATTATTAGAAGAACCTGCTTTCATACCAATATCATTTCCGAAAGGAATATAGATTTTTTTTATCCCATTTTTTTTAGCAGCTCTTATTTTTTGAGGTATACCACCAACATTTCCGATAAATCCTCCAGAATTTATAGTACCTGTAAATGAAACATCATCAGGTATTTCATAATCATTTGTGTGAGCAAATGTTAATACAGCAAAACCCAGACCACCGCTAGGGCCTGTTATTTTTGAGGACTTGCTATTTATAGTGTAATAAAAATCTTTATTTTTACAATCAGCATAATCGCTACAAACAATATCTTTAGCCATCTTTATTGATAATTGTGTATCTATATCACTTAAAACATTATTTTCTATATAGACTTTTTTATTTCCTGTTTCAGTATTTAAAATTGAATGAGCTATGCTTCCTATTGATTTTTGTTTATTAGCTGCCAGGAGAGTCACTTTAGATTCATCTATTCCATTAAGCTGGAAAAAAGCTAACCCCAGAATAATAATAAGCAATAGTAAAGATGTTGAATAAAATATAAATTCCACAAAGGCTGATTTTCTTTTTTTTATTTTCATTGTTTAAATTGATATAATGATACTTTATAAGTTTTGCGTGACATGAGTCAACAAGGTAAAATACTTTTTATTTATATTCTTGATTATTATGTTCATTATTTTTTATGCTGTATATAACTGATATTATAATATGAAAATATTTATTAATATATTGATTAATTTTTTTTTAAAATGGTAGATTTGAAAATAAAGAAACTGGATGATAGGGCAATTATACCTAAACATTATCTTAAAGGAGATGCAGCACTTGATATTACATCGATTGAGAGTAAAAAACTTGCTCCTGGAGAAAGATATGCTTTTCCCACAGGAATCGCTACTTCTTTTCCGGAAGGATATGTGCTTCTTTATAGAGACAGGTCTGGACTTGCAGCAAAAAAAGGATTACATATATTAGCAGGAGTTATAGATAGTAATTATAGAGGAGAGCATAAAGTTGTAGTTTTAAATACAGGTAAAGAAGAAATAGAGATAAATGAAGGTGACAGGATTGTCCAAGCTCTATTGATAAAATTACCTGAGATTGATGTTAAGGAAGTTGAAGATCTTGATGATACAGTAAGAGGAGATAACGGATTTGGAAGCGGAGGTAATTAAGAATTTATTTTTTTTATTTCTTTTCTGAAATCATTAATGTCTTTGAAATCCCGGTATACTGATGCAAACCTTATATATGCTACTTTGTCTATTTTTTTTAGGTTATTCATAACTAATTCACCAATGTATTTAGAGGTTATTTCTTCTGAATCACCTCTTCTTAGCTCATTTTCAATTCTACTAATTAGTTTTTCTATTTGCTCGTGTGTCACAGGTCTTTTTTCACACGATTCAGTTATACCTTTTCTTAATTTATTCCTATCGAAAGAACTTCTTTTACCATCTTTTTTTATAACAATCAAAGGTATTTCTTCTACTCTTTCATAAGAAGTAAATCTTCTTGAACAGCTGATACATTCTCTTCTTCTTCTTACAAATTCACCACTATCTCTTTTATCGATGACTTTACTTGAAATTGAATTGCAGAAAGGACATTTCATCTTAATTATAGTTACCTTTGATTTTATACTCAGGATTATTCACTGCATCCATGTATTCAGACATGAATTCTCTTTTTTTACTTTGCTTTTTAACTATTTTGCTAAAAGCGAATCTAGCGATAGAGATTCCTGCAAAAACAGCTATCAGCTTAATTATTAGGTTTTCCATATTAAGTGTATATTGTGCTCATTTATATACTTTTTCACTTTTTGACACAATCACAAAATGAGTGATATTACAAACAAATATTAGGCCTCCGGACGAATTTAATTGAATTTACGCTCTTGTAAGTCGTTTTACTCCTTATCACAAATTCAAGCTTTACTTCAAAGTAATATCATCACTCATTTTGTTGCATGTACCCACTTTTTTATACATAAAAATAAAATTAATAAATATCTGACTTATAATGTAATAATTGAAATTTAGAAAATATTTGTTTGTATTTATGTTTTCTGTTGATTAAGAAAAAAATCAAAAAAATAAAAAAAAATCGTTTGTATAGCCTAAAACATCATTTTGATGTTTATGTTTATGTATATTTCCTCATTTATAAATATACTTACTTCAAAATTATTTTTAAACTTCTTAAAGATTTTAAATTTAAATTAAAACTTCATAATACAATTATAATTAAATAGAAGCTCAAATAAATATTTATATGAATTTTATAATCCATATAAACAATTTTAGTTTTTCGATAAATTTATATAATAAAACTATTATTCAAGCTCATGAATAATCAATTTAGAAGGGCTTGTATGTTGTTTTTAATTTTTTTTATATTAATTGTATCCAATCATTCAGTTTTAGCAGCAAGAGTTCATGGGACTATTTATGACCAGGATTTGGAACCATTAAGCAAAGTTGTTGTAGTTGCTAATTCTTCACCTATGCAAAGACATATATCTAAATATGGAGGTTATTCTTTCGAGCTTTCTGAAGGAAAATATAGAATCAATGCTACTATAAATTTTAATGATGAAAGAAAAACTATTGCAAGTGAAATTGTTAATATTAAATCAAAAGAAGGTGATTATAACATAGATTTATTTGTTTACCCAGGTACTAATCTTAGTGAATTTTTCGGGGAAGTTGAATCGGAAAATAATGAATTTTTTTGGATATTAGGTATGTTGATAATTTCATTTATTGCAGTAATTATGCTTTTTTCAGGTACTGTTTACATAGCTTATAAGAAAAAGCTGAATTCTTCCGTAAAATATAATATTGAATATGAAAGCAATAGTAATGATAATAATGTAACAATGGAACAAGAGGATAATGATGTGAAAAGGAATACTAATATTTCTATTAATTCTGAAGAAAACGATCCATTAAAGAACAAAATTATATCTTTTTTGAAAGAGAATGATAAAATTACTCAGAAAGATATACGAAGAAAAATACCTTTGTCAGAATCTAAGATATCGAGCACATTAAGCCAGCTTACTAAAGACGGTATTATTGAGAAATATAAAAAAGGAAGAGTTAATTATATTTTACTTAAAAAGAAATCTTAAGAGAACTGTCGCATAACATCCTTTATTCAAATAAAAACTTACTTTGTAAGAATTATCATTTTCATGTATTATTGATAAATTGTTTGCTTCGACTATTATATTTCTTGAAACACCAGTTGGAGATAAATTATTGAATTGCTTTAAAATAAAATCTCTGGGAATTATTTCTTCTTCATCCATTATTTGTTTCAATATTTTTCTATAGGGAGAATTTTCTATATCGGATTCAAAACCCAGCATTTCAAGTTTATTAAAGCTTAATTTATCAGGATTTATTGATGCAGATAAATTGTTTCCAGATATGTTGATTGTTTTTTCTGAATTTAATATTTTTGAAACACATTTATTCCACATAAAACTTTGATATGAATTGATATAAAGAGATAGTAATTTTTTAGGTATTAGATTCAAAGCACCTATATAATCATTTTTGTTATTAGACATATGGGTTTTTATTTGTTCATTCATTGAATTTGAATCAAGTAAATAATAAACAGCTTTTTTGAAATCTCTTTTTATTATATTTTTTCCTATTTCTTTATTGTTCTGACTGAATCTTTGCTCACCAAAATAATTTATGAAATTAAATTTTTCAAAGTATTTTTTGTTTTTAAAGTATTGTTCTAATTTTGCTTCTTTTACTTTTATAATAAATTCATTTCCTTTTAGATGACCTAATCTGACTTGTTCATTTGTGTTACCTACATATTCTAAAGATATTTTTTCATGCTTAAACTTTTCAATATTTTTTTTAAGTTCCGCTTTTATAGATATATATTGGCAAGTAATGGCATATCTATCTTTATTTCCTGCAAATCCTATATGAGAAGGTTTACATTTTAAATAAGAAGATATAATTTCAATAGCTTTTATTGTATTATAATCTTTTTTTTTTAGTTTGAATAACGAAAACTTACCGTCAGAAGAAAAATTAAAATTTACCGGGACTTCATTTACAATGAAATCATCCGGATTTTTTTTTATTTTATATGACATAATTCTATGAAAACTTTACTCTTAATCCTGGTAATCCAGTTCCAACAGGCACTGGTTGATTTGCCATTACATTTTCTATAACTGAATTAAGGTTATCAATTTCACCAACTATGGATGCATTGATAAGGTGCTTCATAGGCGTCTCAAATGAAACTCTTGCAAGTACGGATGATTTTTCAGCAACAACACCATATCTTGAAATACCTTTAAGACTTCCATTTAAGCACATCGTATCAGCTACCAGCATTATGTGCCTCATATCTATTTCAAGTCCTTGTGTTTTAAGTACTTTTTCAACTTCTTTTATAATCAAGGTCCTTGTAGCTTCAATACCTAAAACAGATAAAGTTTCGTGGAGATCATTAGAATAAGTTTTCTTTGAGTTTACTCCTTCAACAGCCAAAACTTTCTTAAGATTAGTACCTGCTGTCAAGAAAATATATTCATCTTCTCTTTTCAAAGTAAATATCTGCTTTATACCTTTAATCCCTCCAACATATAAAGCTTTTAGTTTTTCTCTTGCTTTGTATACTTCGTTTAGGTTGTTAGAATCAGATTTTACAAATATTTTGTTCTCATTTTCTTTGATTTCACTATTCTTAAATTTCTTTTTTATTTCTTTAACTATATTACTCTGTTTTAAGTGATTTTTTTTCAATTCTTCAGGATCAAGATCAATTTCTACTGTAGATTCTGCAATATTTATCGAAAACGATTTTGATACATTTTCAAGCAAAATTTCTCTTATTTTATTCGCTATATCTTTTATGTTTTCACCTTTTGAATAAGGTTTATCTAAATGGATTTCCATTGAAGGAGTTTCTAGGGTTTTTCTTCCATCAAGTATTTCTATAAGTCTTGGGAGGCCGGTTGATACACTCATTTCAGAAACACCTGCAAAGTGTTTTGTGTTCAATGTCATTTGTGTACCTGGTTCACCAATTGATTCAGCTGAAATTATACCTACACTTTCCCCAGGTGTTATCTTAGATTTTTCATAATCATCTAATACAGCTTCCATTATTTTTTCTAATTGCGCATCCGTAACTTTTTCAGGTAATGAATTTTTGACATCACTTATCACGCTTTTAGGTAAAAGTTCTTTATATTTATCAAATATTTTTTCTGAAGCCATTTTATTTACCACCATTTTTAGACATCACATCGTCTATTATTCTTTTTACATTCAATTTTCCGCCTTCTGATTTTGTAACATCAACACCATCTTCACCATATTTATATTCTACAATCTTATTACCAGCATCTCTTACAGTTCCATCATATTCCACTTTTAGATCCTGTAAAGCATTAGCTAATCTTCTGTATAAATAACCGGATTTTGGTGTCCTTAAAGCTGTATCCATCAGAGCATCTCTTCCTGTCATTGCTCCGAAAAAGAATTCAGAAGGTTTAAGTCCGTCTTTAAATCCGTTTCTTATGAATCCATGTGATTCAGATCCCAGATCATTTTTATCAAAACAAGATAATGTCCTTCCTGTATATCCTGAACTTATTCTTAATCCATTCAAAGACTGTTGTCCTACACTTGCACCTACCTGAGCTATCTGAATAATATTACCTCTAGCTCCTGAATTTGCCATGAGATATGTACCTGAATCTTTTTTAGTTCCTTCTTTAACTAATTCTCCAGCTTCGTTTCTTGCTTTATTTAATACTTCGACAATAAATATCTCTAATGTATCATACAAATTTCTTCCAGGAAGTTTTTCTAATGTACCATTTCTGTATTTTTCAACATATTCAGAAATTTTCTTTTCTGCGTCTTCATATACTTCATTGATTTTAATTTTTTTATCTTCTGATATATCACTATCTGATATTCCTACTGTTAATCCTTTTTCTTGAAGTACTTCTATACCCAGTCTAAATATCTTTCCCATTATAATTAAAGCATCATCTGCTCCATATTTTTTATGTATTGTTCTAAGCATAAGTCCTTTTCCACCACCAAGATTAGCTGAATCAAGGAAACCTTCAATTAAATTTCCGGATTTTATCTCTACTTTCTCTTCTGTCTTTGTCTTTCCCGTAAAATTAAAATCTTTAGGGAGAAGACAACTGAATATCTCTTTTCCTGAAACTGTTTTCTTACCTTTCAATCTGGAAAAATCATCGTGTCTTGCTCTGCATAAAAGATCTATTGCTTCTTGATATGGAACTTTTTCCATGTTTTTTGTTAATAAGTAATTACCTGATATAGCATCCTGTATCATCCCGATAATACTAAGTCCGAATCTTGGAGAAATTACTTGTGTCTGAACTTGCATCAAAAATTCTGCTTCTGCTCTTGACTCTTCTGTCTGAGGTATATGTAAGTTCATCTCATCACCATCGAAATCTGCATTATAAGGAGCGCATACAGCAGGATTCAATCTGAATGTTTTTCCAGGGAGAACCTTTACTCTATGACACATCATAGACATTCGATGTAATGAAGGTTGTCTATTGAATAAGGCAATATCACCATCCATCAGATGTCTTTCTACTATATATCCTGGCTGAAACTCTTCAAGAAGCTGTTCTCTTGTTTCATCAGATATTCTTTTTCTTTTTCCATCAGGTCTTGTTACATAATTAGCTCCTGGATAAACTTTAGATCCGTTTTCTATGAAATTCTTAAGATATTTTTGATTCCATTCAGTTACAACTTCCGGTACTGTCAATTTTAGAGCTACATCTTTTGGAACACCTATTTCATTTATATCAAGCATTGGATCTGGACCGACTACCGTTCTTGAGGAAAAATTAACACGTTTTCCCGCCAAATTATGTCTTATTCTACCTTCTTTACTTTTGATTCTTCCTGTTAATGTCTTAAGAGGTTGTCCATTACGATGTCTTGCAGGAGGAAGTTGTGCGACTTCATTATCCATATATGTAGTTATATGATATTGTAAAAGTTCCCAAAGATCTTCTACTATAATTTCAGGTGCACCTGCATTTATATTCTCGAATAATCTCTGGTTGATTCTCACGATATCACCTAGTTTATGTGTTAAATCATCTTCAGATCTTTCTCCGGTTTCTAATGTAATACTAGGTCGCATTGTCACAGGAGGTATAGGTAATATTGTCAGAATTGACCATTCAGGTCTTGCCATTTTCACACTAAATCCAAATAATGCTGCGTCATCATCTGTGATTTTTTCAAGTCTTGCTCTTACTTCAATAGGAGACATCTTATTACCGTCTTCTATGAAATTTGATGGTTTTTCTAGAGTAATGGTTTTTTGTTCTTCTTTACAATGAGGACACTTTTTACTTAGTTTTACCTTTTTTATTAATTCTTTTATAACAGCTCTCCTCTTGTCAAGTCCACCTTCAGCTTCTGCTTGAGCTAACATTTCAGAATATTCTGAAATACTTGATTCCGGTAAAAGAACTCTTCCACATGATCTACATGTTCCTCTTAAAAGGCTTAATATTATAGGTACGAATCTTATATGTATGACGGGCCTAGCAAGTTCTATGTGTCCAAAGTGACCAGGACATTCTTTCAGTCTTTGTCCGCAAGTCTTACATCTTAATCCCGGATCAATTACACCCAATCTTATATCCATAAGACCTCCGTCTACTGGGTAGCCTTCTTTGTCATAAAGCTCTGGCGTTACGACTTTTGCAGAAGACAAATCTTTTATCATCTTTGGTGATAGTACACCAAACTGGATACTTTTTATGACCTTGTATACATATTCTTCGTTCATTTTTATCTTTATCCTCTTGTTATATATCCTCTTAATATTTGCTTATCAATGTCAGTTTAGGATAAACACACATCGATTTCAATTCATCTAGTAATAGCTTGAATGCATATGCGACTTCAATGTTAGATATTTCAGTGTTATCTCCGTAGAGAGGACTTACCATTCTATTTTTATAATCATCTTTCCACACCATAAGTCCTGATCTTTCACAGACAGGCACTGTTGTCTTATCTGAACTGAACCTTTCGTTAAGCAAGAGTGAAGCTCCGTGTGCAACGAAAGTATCTTTCTCCATTTCTCCTAATCTAAGACCTCCTTCTTTTGCTCTACCTTCTGTAGGTTGTCTTGTCAATAATTGAATCGGACCTCTTGCTCTTGATTGTAGCTTGTTAGCAACCATATGTTTTAATTTAAGATAATACATGTTACCTACGTATATTTTAACATTGAATTTTTCTCCTGTTACTCCATTATACATAGTTTCTGTACCATCATCTCTGAATCCTAAATTAAGAAGTTCCTGTCTCATCTTATCTTCAGGTTCACAGTTGAAAGTAGTAGCATCAATATATCTACCAGATAAACAACCTACTTTAGAACCCAAAAGCTCTAAAAGGTGAGAAACAGTCATACGTGATGGTATACCATTAGGTGAAAAAAGCAAGTCAGGTACAACTCCTGATGATGTGAAAGGCATATCAGTATGAGGTGTTATAAGACCTACTACGCCTTTCTGACCGTGTCTTGAAGTAAACTTATCTCCAAGTTCAGGTATCCTAACATCTCTCATTCTTATAGTAACTGTCCTATTACCGTCTTCATTTTCAGTAAGCATAACAAAATCAACAATTCCTTCTGCATCAGCAGTAACTGAACTTTCCCTTTTCACTGATGAAACTAGATTATATTCATCCATTCCGCTTAAAAATCTTGGAGGAGATACTTTTCCCACAACAACATCTCCAACTGATACATTTGCTTCTGGATAAACTAAACCGTCATCTTCAAGGAATTTATAATCTTTTTCTGATTTATATCCTTTAACTTCTTTGTCAGGTATGGAAATTGAATCAACAAGACCTCCTGAATATCTTATCTCTTCTGCTTCGAATGGTTTGAAATAAAAACTTCTCGAGAATCCTCTTTCTATTGAACCTTTGTTTATAACTACAGCATCTTCCATGTTATATCCTTTTTGTGCTATTATAGCGACAGTGATATTTTGACCTGATGGATGTGTATCATATTTAGATATTCCGTGCATAACTGTTTGAACAACCGGTTTTTGAGGATATGCTATAAGACTTACATCTGTATCAACTCTTACAGGATAGTTTGAAGTATAAAATCCAACTGCTTGTTTCTGGTTTTTTGCACCAATACTTAATCTTGCAGGAGCTGTATGATTTCCAAAAGGCACTAAGGATGCTGCTAATCCGAACATATCAAGAGGCATTAGCTCTATGTGAGTATGATTTTTTGTCACTTCCTCTTCATTTATTGCAACTAATGCTTCTTCTTCTTCACCTGCATCGAGATATTCAATAATTCCCTGAGATACAAGATCTTCAAATCCAATTTCTCCTGCTTTCAATTGTTCAATATGCTTTTTAGTAAGCGTTATTTCTCCGTCTCTCACAACAATCAGTGGTCTTCTTAGACGACCTCTTGAAACTTCTACATTTATATTATCTCGATCCTTATCATAATATATATTTAGGTTTTCATCGACTTTTCCTCTTCTTCTTAAGTCTATAACTTCTTTTTTGAAAGCTTGTGGATCTTCAATATCTCCTACATATTTTCCATTTATGTTAACGTTAGTCATTTTTACCTCGATAATAATCCTTTATTCAATTGTTTTAAGCCCGACTTTTTTCAGAGATTCTATTGTCTCGCTCTCATTTCCTGCTAAGGATACGCTGGAAAGTAATGATAAGTTTTTCCTTAGACCTATGTTTGTACCTTCGGGAGTCTCTGAAGGACATAATCTACCATAATGTGTCGGATGAAGCATTCTTGCTTCAAAGTTTTCTTGTGATGCCTGTAAAGGGCTTACAACTCTTTGTAAGTGACTCATTGCTGCAAGGAAATTAAGACGGTCCATCCTTTGAGCAATACCTTTTCTTCCACCTACCCAGTTTCCTGTAGCCATTGCACTATAAATTCTTTGAGTCATTAACTTTTCTCTTATTATAACTTTTATCGATGGTTGTTTACCTCTTTTGACAACTCTCTGGAAATTATAGACAAGATCATCGATAAGCAATCTTAGATTGAATCTAAAAAGATCTGCTAACAAATCACCGCTTAATTTAATTCTCTTATTAAGATAATGATCCTTGTCATCCAACGGGATATTACCTGATGCTGTCAAGATAAATTGTTTAAGATATTTACATAAGTTTTTAGCTTTATAAAGCCTACTATCGGAAGTAGTTCCAAGATGAGGCATTAAGAATCTGTCTAATATCTCATTAACTCTTTCTATCCTTATTTCTTTTGATTGGCTTATACCCATTTCTTTAGCTATCCAGTCCATAGCATCTTCAGGTTCTTTTATATCTACATATTCATATAAATTTACAAAAATCTCATCACTATGTGTAGGAGCTCCTATAGACATAACAATTTCTTCATCTTTAACCATTCCTAGAGCCTTAAGAAGAACTACTAAAGGTACTTTTTTAACTCTTGTAAATGTCAGATATACAATACCATCTTTAGGTCTTTCAAATGTATGTGGTATCTTATATGAACCGAATTCAGAAAATAATCTTCCTACAAAAGGCGATGTTCCGATCTTTTTCTTCTCTACAATCATTCTATTAGCAGCCAAGTCTTCCATGTGTATGAGAACTTTTTCAGTTCCATTGACTATAAAATAACCACCTGGATCATCAGGGTCTTCTTGTGCTAAAACAAGTTCTTCTTTAGATTTGTTTGAAAGATTGCAATGTTTTGATTTAAGCATTATAGGCAGGCTTCCTACTTGTGTAGTGAAACTTTCCCTTTGTATTCCATTTATATGAGATGATACTTCCATCATAATTGGACCTGAATAAGTCATTTTTCTTAATCTTGCTTCATTAGGAAGTATTTCCCTTCTTGATCCGTCTGCTTCTATAATTTCAGGTTTTCCAACCCAAATTTTATCAAGTTTTATCTGAAAACTATCAACATTCGGAGGCAAAATTGTTGGTTCTATATTCTTTTCAGATTCAATAATTGTCTGTAATTCTTTTTCAATAAAATCATTGAAAGATCTTATGCTTGAAAATACAAGACTTCTATCATGGAAATATTTTTCCAATAAAAGCTCACCGAATGAATGTTTATAATTATTCATTTACAACACCTCTAAAAAAAACAGTTTCACCAGCTGTTTCACTTTTTCTTGTAATCTTGATAATGTCACCCACTTTCACATCAAGGTGTGCTATTGCAGGATCTTTTTTAGCGATCTTAGGCATAGATTGCAATGATGTATTGTATTTTTTCAAGAATTCTTCTTTTTCTTTTTGTTCTATTTTTTCGTGTTTCGGAATAAAATCGTGGTCCAGTTTTTCCATTTTTTAACCCTCTAAGGAATTTTATGGGCCGTACGAGATTTGAACTCGCGACAGCTACATTACTTTAAGGTTTCCCCTTAAAAGTGTAGTGCTCTTCCAGGCTGAGCTAACGGCCCTTATAGGTAAACGCCCTGGCCGGGAGTCGAACCCGGGTCGGAGCCTCGACAGGGCTCCATGATAGGCCACTACACTACCAAGGCATTGTTGACCCTTATTATTTACTCTTATGTAATATACCACATAAGTTTATCTGAAATGTGAAAATAACACAGATTTAACTTTTTCTGGGCGTGGATATCATTAAATAAGAGTAAACCATATGTTTTCGGAAAATCGTTCCTTTTATAAAGGTTTCTGTTATCCCATTTATATGAAAGACATTGAAGAAATCAAAAAAAATAAACTTTTGATAATTATGAAATCTATTTTTGGAGAAAATGGTAAGTTTCAGGACAATAAAATTGATAGTGATATTGTTTTTGCTTTTCTTAAAGGAATTAAATCTTCCGATATTTTTAGTTTGAATCTTCACAAGGATCCATATTTCGGAATCTTCAGTCATTTCGATGTAAAAGATATTAATAGTTATGTCAAAAAATGTGAAAGTTTAGGATTGGTTTTCATTGATGAAGATAAAAAGTTTTTAGCTACAAATAAAGGTATACATTTTCTTAATACAGGAAATATTGTCGATAATTTTTTTTATAATTCGAAAGAAAAAAAACTAACTGAAGATGAATACAATATTTTTTCTTTGAATAAAGAATTTTTCGGAAATATGAATGAGTCTCAGATTAAGGCAGTAATTTCAGCGAATAAAGATATTATGTGTATTGCAGGGGCTGGGACTGGAAAGACTACAGTTCTTACAAAAAGAATTTCCTGGCTTGTAAAGAAAAAAGATGTCAATCCTGAAAAAATTCTTGCTATTACATTTTCGCGAAGAGCTAAGCTGAATATGATGATGAAGCTTGAAAATCATAATATAAAGAATGTTAAGGTGGAGACTTTCAATTCATTCAGTGAAAAAATTTTAAGGAAAAATAGCAATAGGATATATAATAAAAAAAACAGGATGCTTTTATATTCTGAAAAACCAAGTATTGTCTTACAATGTATGAAAAGTCTTAATATGGATGTAGAAAAAATAATTAAAGATTATTTTGGTAGTGAAGAGTTTAGAAAAAACAGAAAGAGACTTTTTGGAAGATTTGTAAAAGAATGTTTTGAGATCAGAGATTATTTTTGTAATAATCTTAAGTGTGTAGAGCCTTTTTACAAGAATATTAAATCCGATATAGAGAATGCAAAAGTTATGTACAGGATAGTCAATTATATTAATGCTTATATGAAAAAGAATGGATTGAGAGATTTCAGCGACCAGATTAAAGACGCTTTGGATTTTATAAAGGAAAAAAATTATCTTAAATTTTTTTTCGAACATGTTCTAGTAGATGAATTCCAAGATATTAATGAGATCCAATATGAACTTGTTAATGCACTTGAACCTAATAATCTTTTTTGTGTTGGGGATCCACGACAATCAATTTATGGGTGGAGGGGTTCTAAAATAAAATTCATACAGAATTATCATGAAGATAAAATTATTTATCTGACTAAGAATTATCGTTCTTCAGAAGATATTGTAGATATAGGGAATAAGGTGATAAAACCTATGAATCTTCCTGACCTTATATCTGAGAATGATATTAAAGGAATTGTAGATTTTAAAAAATTCAATAATATAGAGGAAGAAGCTTTTAATATTTCTAAATGTATAAAATCAGAATTCATAAATTCAGATAAAAGTATTTATGTCATTGCTAGGACTAATAAGGTTCTTGAATTGGTTTCAGAATATCTTTCCAGATTGAATGTACTTCATAAGATTCAGGATGATAATAGACAGGAAGAAGGAGAGGATTTTATCCATCTTATGACAGCACATGCTTCAAAAGGGACTGAAGCAGATATTGTTTTTGCTGTAGGCTGTAGCGCCGGTATGTATCCTTGCAGAAAACCTGAACACAAGATTATGGAATATATAAAAGAGTATTATGATAAAAATGAAGAGGAAAGGAGACTTTTGTATGTTACTTTGACCAGAGCTAAAGAAAAGTTAGTTATAAGTTATTATGGAAAGAATCCAAGCAAATTTATTAAAGATATTGTAAGATCTCAAAAAAATAAGAATCTAAATTCAGAGATTGTGAAGATTAAAAATAATAGTGAATTAAAAAATAAACTGATTGAATTTAGGAAAAAGAAGTCAAATGATTTAGGATTGCCTGAGAATATTATACTTAATGATAAGGATATCGATAAAATCGTTTCTTCAGGTAATGCAGATCTTGTTTTGAAGGGAAATAAAAGGCGTTATTATGATGAGATAAAAAGTATGTTATAAAACTACTATTTGAGTTCTTCTTCAATTTTTTCATTCATTTGTTTTATTTTTTCTACTTTTTCTTTAGGACATACTAGTAAAGCATCTTTTGTATCTATAACTACCATATTATTACATCCTATTAATGCAACGGTCTTGTCAGAACTGATAATATTTCCTTTGCTTTCGATTTCTTTTACATCGCCTTTAATTATTGCATTTTTACCTTCTATTATGTCTGTAAGAGCGTCAAAACTACCAATATCATTCCAGTAAAAATCAGCTTTTACATAATTTATCTTTTCTGCTTTCTCCATTATAGCATAATCGAACGATGTCTTTTTTAATGTAGGATATATTTCATCGATGTTATCTTTAGTTATTTTTTCTAATTTTTCAAGCATTTCTGGCTCATGTTGCCTGAAAAGATCTTTTATTATAGATGCTTTCACTACGAATATCCCTGCATTCCATAAGAAACCATTTTCTATGTATTTTTTTGCGGTATCTTTATCTGGTTTTTCACGGAATGATTTTATTGCTTCATTATTTTCAGGTTCTATGTATCCATAACATGTTGCTGGTCTGTCCGGCTCTACACCAACTAATGTTATCGCTTCTTCAGATTTTTCAATAGCTTTTTTTATAGTATTCCTGAATTTTTCGTTATCATCTATATATGCATCTGAAGGTAAGAATACCAATATATCTTCATCATCAAATCTTGTTGCACATAAACCTATTGCAGCTGCTGTATCTCTTCTTTCTGTTTCTACTATCAATTCTTTTTCAGGAACCTGCTCTTTTATCTGTTTTTCGAGATGTTTTCCTGTTGATATAACTATATTATCAGATATTGATTGCATTCTATCTATTGTCTGTTCTAATAATGTCTTATTGGAAAATAGTTTAAGTAATTGTTTTGGTTTATCTTTTCTTGATAAAGGCCAGAATCTTGTTCCTGCTCCACCTGCTAGTATTATTGTTGCTATCATTTTTTTTTTTAATCAATTAAAACTATTTAAATATTTCTAATTTATGGCACAATCAAAAAGGTGAGTGATATTGCGAATCATTGTTCGTGAAACTGTTCCGGCACGTTGTCAAGGAAAACCTTTCGGCGGTTTCAATAAGTAGAAACTTTTAGTGCAGCATAGTCACTTTGTTCCTAGCCTTAAACAAGTTTAAGGAAAGTAAAAGGGTATAAAACCCCCTCGAACAAGTTAATTTGTAAAGGCAAATTATTTTGTCCGGGCGAAGTAGATTGGATTTGCGCTTCTGTAAGTCTTTTCACTCCTTACCGCAAATTAAAAAATTATTTCAAGGCAATATTATTACTCATTTTGTTGCATGTGACTAATTTATAGTCCGCGAAATGAAAAAGGATATTACCCTTTTAATTGTGAGTTTGCAGTTATGAGTCTTGAAGTCATAACATGGAATTCAAAAATAAGTTATTTCTGATTAATTATTTCAATAAAATCATTTTAAGTTAAAAAAAATATTATTTACTATAAAATAAATAATTTAATAAATTATAAAATTTTTTCATATTTATGGAATATTTGGATACATTAGTTAATAAGGGTTTTAAAAATTCTATTTTTCGAAAAAATTCAATAATAGACTCTTTTACAGATAAAGGCCCCAGTCCTTCTATAATATTAATTGGAGGGAGTTTTAGAAAGATTGGTTATCAAGTTAGAGATAAATTAATGAATTTGATGGGCTTTAGAAATAGTTATATTTATGCTGAAACCTTTGGTATCGTCCAAGCATTAGGTTTATTTTCCCCTAATGATAAAGATTTGAATTTATGCGCTGTCGAAACACATGTTTATAATGATAGAAGCATGAATCGTCAAAATTGGGAACAATTACAAAAATATGCAAATAACATGGCAATTGAATTTCGAAAAGGTTTACAAAGTAATGATGATGTTCTTAGCATCATTAGAGATATTCCTCCTAATAGAAGAGATGGAGAATATAAACTATTGCAATATTCTATTGATAATAATAAATTAGTAAGAAAACACATAGGGCTTTCTTTTCCTGAAATTTCTTCTGATGGATTTACTCCAGGAAAATCTTTATTTTTCCCTGTTAGTTATTTTAATTATTTCGATGGGAGAGAAGAACAGTTAAAAAAATTTGATTAAAATATTTTTAATATATTTATTAAGATTAATCAAATTTGAATATTTTCTATACTGTCTGTTATTGATAATTATATAATTAAAGATTTAAATAAAGAAATCTGTTTTAGTTGCAAGAAAATAGAAAAATATCAGAAACTTAAATTATTGTTGATTAATATATACTAAAATTTATAAAATGTTTATTATATAGTTGGTTTATGGATTATGATGATTTTGGAGCTATAGCTACATTAGTAGGTTGTATTATAGGCGCAGGTATTTTCGGCATACCTTATGCTGTAGCTGAAGCAGGGTTTTTAACATCTCTTAGAACTCTTTTTCTAAAAAAAGAATTTTTGGAATACAATAAAGTATCCCTCCAATTCTTCTTACCTTTTCGTATATTTGTTGTATA
>JBNJGI010000017.1:0-22158 GCA_051819685.1 Nanobdellota archaeon
TAATTAAATATTAAAAACATTTATTAAAAATAAGCTAATACTTACTATAAAAATGAAATTAGTGCTTGATACAAACTTCTTGATATCCGTTTTTGAATTAAAAGAAGATTTTATAGGAATGGCAAAAAGCAAATTCGGCAATAATAATATAATAACGACATCAACAGTCAAGGAAGAATTATCTAAAATACTAAAAAGCAATGATAATAGGAAAAAATATGCTAAATTAGCCCATGATTATCTTTCAAAAGGCTTTATTCCTGTTTTTGAATATAAAGGGGATAAGAAAGGAGATGATGCAATTATTGAATTTTGCTTTAAAAATAACTATACATTAGCCACACAAGATAAAGAAATGACAAAAAAGGCCAAAAAACAACATTTAAAAATAATCAAAATTCGCCAAAAGTCATACTTAGAAGAATTAAAATCATAGCGAGGTATCTATATGTTTTATAAAACAGTTTTAAAGGATCATATAAGAATCCCACCAAGGGATTTCGGAAGAGATATAGAAGGAGCTTTACTTAAGCAAGTTAAAGAAAAATTTTCAGGGTTTACTGATCAGGAAATAGGTATTGTAATAGATGTAATCAAAGTAAACAATTATGGGGAAGGAATAATTATCCCTGGCGACGGTGCTGCATTTTATGAAACCGAATTCGAAGTCATTGTCCTGAAAGTATCCTTACAAGAATCAATAATAGGAAAAATAAGAGATATAACAGATTTCGGAGCTTTCATGACACTTGGTCCAATTGAAGGAATGATACACATTTCACAAACAATGGACGATTATGTAAGTTTCTCTGCTGAAAAAGTCCTTCAAGGAAAAGAAAAAGGTAACACTTTGAAATCCAATGATATTTGCAGGGCGAAAGTTATAGCATTAAGTTTCAAAGATGTTTCTAATCCTAAAATAGGTTTAACAATGAGACAAGAATTTTTAGGTAAATTAGAAACAATTAAAGAAGAAAAGGAAGAAAAAAATGGCAAAAAAGAAAGTATGTAAAAATTGTAAATACATAGTCGGAGAAGAGACAGATGAATGTCCAAATTGCGGTTCTAAAGGCCAATGGAATGAAACATACCAGGGCCGTGTCTATGTTTTTGATACTGAAAAATCTATTGTTGGGAACAAAATAGATGCAAAAACAAAAGGGGAATACGCAATCCGTTCAAGATCATGAGGTAAAAATGGAAGTTTTAAGTGAAATGAAAGAAGAAATGTTAGGAAGAAAAAGATTAACTTATAAGATGGAGCAAAAAAGCGTTACACCTGCAAGATCTGTTTTGCAGAAAAAAATAGCTGATATGAATAAAGCTGACCCTAAACTTGTGGTTGTAAACAAGATTGAAGGTAAATATGGAACTAATGAATTCATAATAGATGCTGAAATCTATAATAATAAAGAGAGCTATGATAAATGTGTTCCTCAAAGTATGGTAAAAAAATCAGAAATAAAAGAGCCTGAAAAACCTGCAGAAGGAGATTCTGAAAACAAAGATGAAGCTTCTCAAAAAGAAGCAGATAACAATCAAGAAGACAAATCTTCATCTGAAGGAAAAGAAACAGAACAGAAAGGTGAATAAATATGGCAGAAAAAAAGAATATAAGTTCAAATTACAAAGTAGAAGGGGATAAACTAACGAGAAACAATGATTTTTGTCCTAAATGTGGTCCTGGATTCTTTTTAGCTAACCATAAAGACAGGAAAGTCTGTGGTAAGTGTGGTTATGTCCAAAAATAATTCTTATTTATTATTATGTGTAGGATGTTTATGTCCTACGGTTTTTCGTCTTTTAAGATGTTCTATATGAGCTATTTTTTCTTCTAAGAAATTACTCATACTCAATTTATTCTTCTCAATCATTGTCGAAAAGTGTTTTCCTCCTAAAAAGTGTGGCATGATCACATATGTAGCTCCTTCTTCATATAATCTTTCAGCTTCATTTATTTGATGAGATACGACTGAAATGATTGCTTTCTTATTAGATTCTTTTATCTTATTTATTATAAGTAAATTTGTATCGATAGAAGGTATAGTTGAAATTATCATCTTGGCTTTTCTCAGATTTATCTCATTAAGAAACTCAGAGTCATTAGCATCACCGTAAATGCAGTCATATCCTTCTTTAGATAATTTTATTATAGTTTCAGGATTATAATCTATTATAAGAAATTTTTTCTTGATTTTGTTCAAGGATTCAAGAATATCGAAACCAATTCTGTTGTACCCAAACAATATTATCTCATGATTATCTTTCTTATGATATTTGTGTTCATCTTTTTTCTTACCTTTTCTCTCAAATATGGAAAGGTATGGTGATATTATCGGATATATTTTATTTGAGTAGAGAATCATATAAGTGGATCCTGTAAAGGTTATAAGACCTACGACAGTTATAAGAGAAAGTATTTCTTTTGAAATATGCCCTGTATTAACTCCCATTGTAAGAACAATCAATGAGAACTCGCTAATCTGCGCTACAGTCAATCCAGCTAAAAATCCATTCCTTTTTGTATATCCAAGAATGCCCATAAGTGTCATAACTATTATGGGATTACCTATAAGAACGAAAAATGAAAATCCTAAAATTATATCTACATTCTGGAGAATATTATTAAAAACCATTTGCGATCCAAGCATGATAAAAAACAAAATAAGGAAAAAATCTCTCAAAGGCTTCATCTTAGAACTTATTTCGAAATGATAAGGAGACATGGATAATGTTATCCCTGCAAGTAAGGCCCCTGCCTCTATAGAAAAATTAAGATAATAAAAAACTGTTGCAACAATAAAACACCAGCTTATCGAGAATAGTAAAAGGAATTCTTGAGATTTTGCTATAAATTTGACAATCTTAGGTAGCACATGCATTGTCAAAAGAAAGAGGATAATTACTCCTAAAATGCCTTTAAGGACTGTACTAACTGCCATAGTTGTAATACTCTGTCCATTATTCAATGAAGAAATTAGTAATAACATAAAAATAGCTATAAAATCCTGTACAATCAAAAAACCCACAGCAATTTTACCATAAAGAGTCTCTAAATCTCTTTTATCTGAAAGCAGTTTCATTATAATAATAGTGCTGCTGAATGCTAATGCTATAGAAATATATATAGAAGTTATTACATCAAATCCTAATAAAAAAGAAATAATAAATCCTATACCTGCTGTAAATATAACTTGTCCCAAACCTGTAATTAGAGCTATCTTACCAACATCTTTTATAACTTTCGGATTAAGATTCAAACCTACAAAAAATAAAAGAAGTGCAATACCTATTTGTGAGAAAGTAGTAAGCGTGTTTTTTGAATCTATAATATTAAGGAAAATCGGTCCCACAATAATTCCACTTAAAATATATCCTATAATCACAGGTTGTCTTAAAAATTTAAGAAAACCTGCAATAAAAAGCGTTATGGCTAAAATTATACTCAACTCAACAAATATTTCTGGGTTCATTTTTTAATAATTTCTTAATAAATTGATAAGACTGCTTGGAGTTATAACTCCTGTAACTTTGTCCTTATCATCTAGCATTGGTATATATCTAAAATTTTCTTTTTTCATCAACTCAATCACTTCATTTATAGGTGTATCTTTTTTAACTATACTCTTATGTTCATTCATCATTTCTCTTGCTTTTTTATAAAAAAAATCTCTTCTATAACCATGGTTAAGAGCTTTGACCAAAGGTTCTTTTTTAACTTGCTTAAAAAAAAGATTAATTAAATCTTTATCGCTTATTTCACCGATAAATCCTTTATCTTTTGAAACAATTATACAATCATTAACCTTTTCCTTTTTTAATTTTTTTATTATCCTATCGGCTGAATCATTTTCATAAACCAGACATGGTTTGATTGATGCATTTTTAGCAGTAAGTCTTCCATCTACAATCATTTCATCTGCTTGCTTAGTTCTATATTTTATTTCATCTGATAATTTCATCCTATACAAGATTTATAATCAATTATATATAAATTAAATCTATAAAATAAGACAAAAAATAGTAAAAAAATGGTAAATCACTTTAGAACAGACTTACCTTTATCTGTCATTTTTATATATTTTTTATTTCCTTCTTTTTCAAAATAAATATATTCCATATCTATTAATTGATTAAGTCTTTTTTTCATGGTTGGTTTAGTTATATTTAATTTTCTGATTAACCTTGATTGGTTCAATAATATGCCTTTTTTCTTTTCAATATCGATAAAAAGTAATATATCCATTAGCTCATAAGGTACAAGTTTTTCTATTTTCTTTTTGTAATTGAAGAATAATTTTATTACTATAATTAAAAGTATCAGAAACAATAAAATCTGTATTATAGAATGAATTATTGAATTTTCTATCAAATGATCAAGCATATTATCTATAATTTCTGTTAAAATAAATACAAAACATAATAATATAATTATTTTTCTCTCTCTCTTATTAAGATTTAACATTTTCTTTTTGATAAGTATCTTAACTTGCTTTTAAATTTTATTTTTCTTTGACACTTATAACAAAATAAATGATAGTATATTTGCCTTTACAAATTAACAATATAGGTTTTTGATAATTTTTAATAACTAATAATCATTAATCAAAGATAATAGTTCACACATAAAAATAAATTTAAAATAATCACTATTAAGTAATAAAAAAGCTAAAATTTATAAATATGAAAATAATTCACTATATATGGGAATTACATTTTATCTATCTGATACTCATGGAGCTGGTGTGACAGAGCAGGTTTTTGATATTGCTAATTATCTGTCTGATAACTATAACCAATCTGCTAATATTGTTGATGCTGGTGATAAAGTAGATTTATTCAAAGAATTCCAGAATATGTCTGAACAACAAAAAAAAGAATTGTTAATTGAACAACAGAGTGTTCTTGATAATATAATAGGCCAATATCCAGAGATAAACTATTTTTATATAAATGGTAATAGCGACCCGGGAAATTTACAAAACGGAACATGTATAACAGATAAATTAGTTGAAATAGAAGGAAAAAATCATCTAGGTATAGAAAACCATGTAGAAGGTCCTTTTCAAGGAAGATCTGATATTCCTTTAGTATTATCTAAAGTGGAACAAGCCGACTATGTAATAACGCACTCTCCCCCTCTAAGTGATAAGCAATATAGATGTGAAAAATCATCTCCTGATCTTGAAGAAACTATAAAAAAAACAGAACCTACAGTAGTTTGCGGACATGTCCACGGAAGTGAATTCAGGGAATATGGAAAAAATGGTTTTTTAAGCAGAGTCGGAATATCATCTGATGTTAAAGATACTTCATTAATGGTAAGAGTGAATGACGATAAAGGAGATAATCTATACAAAGTTAAAACCAGTGATATCGGGGAAATAGCTACCTGGATAAATCCTGAAAAAGAATATAAAGGGGTTGCAGAATTACAAAAACAGCAAATACAAATGCAAGAAAGAGCTGTAAATCAATATATCAGCCAAAATTATCCTGATCTGCCAGAAAGAAAAAGATCAATTATAGAAAGACAAAATGAAATAATGAATGAAGCAGATGTTTCTGATCAAAAAGGTTTTATGGATTATTTGAACCAAAATCACCCTGAACTTGTAAATGAAATTAAAGAAATTCAGAAAAAAGAAACCGATGCTAGAGAAGAAGCAATACAAAATTTGAAATCACAAAATTCTGACATTTCAGAACAGAATCTTAAAAAAGCTGTTTAATCACTTATATCATTGAAAAAATCTTTATCCAGCATATTATCGCACACATTATCAGCATATTCTGATATCTCTTTTATATCTTCAGGACTTGAATTTCTTGCTATAAGAAATTTTATTGTTTCTTTTGCCTTTTTTTCAGCAAGATCAGAATCATAATCCTTAAGTTTATCCATGATAGAAACCAATGATTTTGAATGAAATTTAGCTTCACTTATTAATACTGATTTCTGTTTTTCTACAAGCATTTTGCTTGCATCTTCAACAGGAATGCCTAAATCCTTTGCGATTTTTTCCCTTTTTTCAACCATACAAAAAATGTAATACTCCTTTATTTATATATTTTATCCGTAAATGGCACATGCAACAAAATGAGTTATAATATTACCTTGAAGTAATTTTTCAATTTGTGGTAAGGAGTGAAACGACTTACAGGAGCGTAAATTCAATCAATTTCACCTGGATGAACGAACATTTGTTCTCAATATTATTCTCTTTTTTGATTGTGCCCCGTAAATAATCAACGACATAAATCCTTCTATACAAAAAAATTATCAAAATTTATAAATATTGCAAAACAATTAACCTTTTATGATAAAAGAAGTAATAATTCTGGTATTGATTATAATAGTGTTTTTTTCGATAGTTTCTTTTATTAAGAAAGCAGTAAGCAAAACATTCGAGATAATATTCAAGTTATCTGTCATCGCTATTGCCATTATATTGATATTGACTGCATATGGTGCAATTAGTTTTTTCAACGCAGGATATTTTGAAGAAAGCGAAATATTAATGTTCAGTGAAAATGAGCTGTTAGGAGGTTTGAGCATAGAAGATGGCAAGATAAAGAATAAATATAATGCTCAAGAATTTTTTAATGAAACTAATAAAGAAAATATTATAAAAATGATAGAAAGTGAAGAATTAGAAAATATATTCGATAAAAAAAATTTTATTATAACTGAAATAGATAATTTAAGCAGTAATCTTAATATATATAATAATTCGAATAACACAGGTCCTTTTAAAGCTATAAAAGAAATAAGTAAAAATAAGGATTATAATATTAGTTTCAAACCTAAAACATTCGGAGCTAAATTTGCAGAGATTTTTATGAATTAAAATGTGGGGAGTTAAAAAAAGAGGTTTTTGTGTAATATTTTTCTTACTGTTATTTTTATGTACTTTTGCGGACGCTGATAAACTGTATTCTGAAAACTGGTTCTCTAGTGGAGATAGATTCAATCTTGATGGAAAATCTTATGAAATAATGGTATCAGATTCAGGGAGTGATATTAAAATACTTCTTGAACACGATGATACAGGAGAAATATTTGAAATAGGTGAATGTTTTTCTAACGATATGAAGAAGATATGTTTTACTGATCATGAAACTTCTGATAATGGACAAACAAGAGTGTTAGGGAAATTTTATGAGATTGATTATGGTATAAAAGCAGGATTTGAAGTATCCGGCAACAAAACTAAATTTTTGGGAGAAGAGTTTGAAATAGATTTTATTATAGAAGGGAATGAAAATAACACAGTTGAAGATTTATATGTAGAGTTATATCTGCCTGAAGATATTATTGTCGATGAAGAGTCTTTTGAAAAAGCTAATAATAAACTTATATATGAAATGAACAATCTGGAAAAAGGTTCAGATAAAACATTATCTTTTACAACAGGTTCAAATGAAAAATTAAAAATGGATATAGGGGGAGAAATTTCTTATAGATACGAAGATGAAGAAAAATCTAAATATCTGGATAATTTTGAATTGAATTATAAAAAACATTTTGAAATAAAAACGAATAAAGGTAAATTTAATCATACTTTTCCTTTTTCCTATAATTTATCTATCATAAACCAAATTGAAGATGATATAGAATTGGAAGAACTAAATATTTATTTACCCAAAAACTTCAATTTTCTGGAAAACGACGGATTTGTCGAAAAAGAAGATAAAAGCATCGAATCACATATATTCGGAAGCTATGTGAAAGATTATTCTCTTGAAAAAAATAAGATAAAAAACATTTCCTTGATTTTAGATCCTGAAACTTCCGGAACATATCCTTTATACATAGATGGTGAATATACTGTCAATAACGAAAATTATAAATTTCCTTATATTAAAGAAATATTTGAAATTCCTGAAAAAGATGGAGTTGATAATGAGTCGCAAGATAATGAATCTCAGAATTCGAAAAATTGCAATAACAATTCTATAGAAATAACTTCGACAATAGAAAACAATAAAACTTATTTTCCGGGAAGAAAATTAGAATTTTTAGTGTATGCACAGAATAAGGCTGAGAAAAACATCACTTGGCTAAAATTATCCTTATTTAGAAATAATTCCCTTATGGCCCAAAATGAATACTCCTTAAAACCACACCATAAGATAATGTTTAAAAAAATAAATGATATTGTCCCTTTTAAGGATAAGAATTATGAAGTTCTTGCAGAATTCAAATGTCAAGATAACAATTCAATATTCAAGTCAGAAAAATTATTACCTATCTCTATTGCTAATGTAGATAATGTTTTAATAATACAAGATTTAAGCAATGAAGAAATTTATGAGGGAGAAACTGTAAAAATAGAATTGAAGATTGAAAATGAATATGATAATTATATATATAATATTAGTGCTGAAGAGATACTACCTTCTAACATAAGTGTTGAGGGTGTAACTAACAGAACTTTTTCCTTAAAAAATAATAAAGAAAGCAATATCTATACATATTACATTACACCAAAAGTTTCAGGGAAAAACAGAACATTAAAAATAAAGACAAATGTGTATTATAAGATAAAAGGAAAAAATTATTCTCAAACTGAAGAAAGTTTTATAGATGTCAAGAAAAAAAATAATATGGTTAAACTTGATTATTCAATAGAAGGATCAGAAAAAGGCAATATATATGAACCTTACATTATAGATTTTAATATCACTAATGAAGGTAACAATACAATAAAGGATTTTGATATAGAAGTGCCTCCTTCTGAAGATTATGACCTGCAAATTAAAGATTTAAATTATCCTGCAATACCGCCTGATATGGAAATCAATCCTTCTTTTAAAATAATTCCTTTCAGGAAAAATATAAGTATAAGGAATATTACTTTTACATTTTATAATAAATTTAATGATGTTGGAAAAAGATATCTTAATTTTACAAAAAGCATAGATGATGCCAGAAGTTCCTTTCACAACATTAATTTTAGCATATCTCTTTATAAAAAATCACAAGAAAATAATACTTTAGTTTATGGCTTGAAGAATGAAGGGGAAATCAAAGCAGAATTTAAAATATTGGATTTTGATGAACAAAAATTTAGAAATATATCTATAGTTCCTGGAAAAGAACAAAAATTGAAATATAATATAAGTGATGAACAAATTGAAGATTTTGAATATGAAAAAAGTTCTGATATATTTCTTAAATATACATTTCTGAATGATGAATATTCTATAAATCCTAATTCAATTAACAAACATTATGGAAATAATAATAATAAAAGTGGCAATATTTCTTCTGGTAAAAACTGGAGTGATAATAATTCTGATATCAATAATTCCAAAGAAGTTTCTTTAGAAAGTAAAGATGGGATAAATCCTATAATTAAGATTATGTTATCTCTTATCTTGATAATATTACCATTATTTTTAATCTTTATTTTAGTATTGTTTTTTAAGAAAAAGAGAAATTCAATACCAAAAATAAAACCTGAACATGAAAATGAAGTCTTGAATAACAATATGCAAACATCAAATGTTATTGAAAAACCTTCTGATAAAAAATCTTTATTTTTCTCCGATAAAAAAAGTAAAAATAAAGAAAAAGATGGAAAAGCAGAAGAATTGAAACCATCTCAGATTTTTTCATTCGATGAATATGAAGAATATAGGAAAAAATTGGAAAACAATATTAATAAAAAAGATACTGGGAATGGAAATAAGAAAGACGATGATAATAAGAATAAATAATTTTTTATGATATAAAATGGCTGGACTTATAGAAAAAGGCGTATTATTCCTTCATGAATTGGGATTTTTTACAGTATTTCTTCCTTTTATAATATTCTATGTAATTATTTATGCCATGCTGAATAAAACTAATATTCTTGGAAAGGGTAATAACAATTATAATACAGTTTTTGCATTCTCTCTTTCTTTTCTTGCAATATACCAATTAGATATGCAGGAAAATTTTGCATTCCTGATATCTAGATTCGCGATACTAATTATAATGATAGTGATATTGATAATGATTTCAAGCTTTTTAGAATCTGATAAGCATTATTCAAAAAGTATAACTATATTTTTAGTATTAGCTTATGTAATATACATTTTAATTGATTCTTTTTTCAATATTTTTGAATTATATGAGTTTTTGTCTTCAAAAATCCCTGTTGATATTATATTGCCTGTTATTATAGCATTAGCTATATTTTTTAGCATAATCTGGTTTATACTTAAGCCGGAAAAACAAAAAATTTCTCCTAATTCCCAAAAAGAAAATAATAATGAACCAGTACAAAAAAAATCTTCTGATCAGAATGTAAAATCGGAATCACCTTTTGATTTATCAAATGCACAGAATGCCAGGGATTTTGTAGAAAAAAGCGGTGGAGAAAAGGTAAGATAAACTGTTTTAATTGATTATTTTTTGATATAATTTTTTTTAATATCAAAATTCATGCAATATCATTATTATTTTTATTTATGTCGTCTATTAGAATTACGAAAACTTTATATAGGTGGAAAATAAAATCCATATTATGATAAGAACACCTTTAAACGGATTTTTTACAGCTTTTTCCTTAATAGGTTTCATAATATCTCTTTTCTTTACAATTTTCGGAAGATTAGGTCCAAAAATCGGTTTTCTTCTTATTTTCGTTTTTACGATATTCATTATATCGTCCTTAGCTTCTATTTATCCTCCAAAAGATGAATAATTTTTAGTTTTTATACAACTTTCCTTTTTATCAATTTAAAGTAATTCGGTAATTCGGAATAAGTTAAAAACACCATGTAAAACCCTTCTTAAACAAAAACTTTATAAATCAATCTTGCGAAATCATCTAAATAAAGCAAATTTAATTGCTTAAGAGGTGGATACCAAATGTTAAGTAACAAAAGAGGTGCGTCAGGAATAGGGACATTGATTCTGTTTATTGCTATGATCCTTGTTGCAGCAATTGCAGCAGGTGTTCTGATACAGACATCAATGAATCTCCAATCTAAGGCGCTTTCAACAGGTTCTAAAGCCAAAACACAAGTTTCGACATCTACTGTTTTCTCAGCCGTATGGGCAGAAGACGGATCAGATGGCAATGTAGATACATTCTTTGCATCCTTGAGACTTTCTCCGGGAAGTGATGCTATTAAATTAGAGGACACTCTTGTAGAGCTAATCCTTGATAATGCTTCCTCCCAATATGTCTCGAATGGATCTAACACAACAGATTTGAGTGCGGGAGATATAGCTGAAAGTTCTAAATTCTATTATGAATATGAAATATCAGGAACATCGCACAAAGACGGATATCTTCAACCAGGAGATGTTGTGACATTAGCATTCAATTCATCAAGGAGTGTTAGTGAGGATGAAGATTATAGGATAACCTTTGTTCCAAAAACCGGAAGTATAAGCCAGGTATTTGGATCAACACCGGACATCATGACCGATACTAAGGTATACTTATTCCCTTGAGGAGGCTGTAAGATGGCAGGCAAAAAAGCGGAAATGGGAATCGGAACATTGATCTTGTTCATAGCAATGATTTTGGTTGCAGCAGTGGCAGCAGGAGTCCTTATACAGACTGCTTCAAGCTTACAGGCAAAGGCTTTGCTGACAGGTTCAAAGTCAACATCAGAAGTATCGACGGCTCTTACAGTAACCCGTGTATATGGGATGAATGCAAGTGCTGAAGATCATGAACTCGATAGAACTTACATGAATGTAAGATTAGCTCCGGGTAGTGATCCGATCAAATTTGATGACCTTGTTATTAATGTAGATACAGCTAATTTTAGGAACTCCTTAGTTTATTCAGGTAGTATGAATTGTAGTGATCCTGATAATATGACTAATAGTACATATGATGGTAACTTCGGTGTCAAATTCTTGAGTAGCGAGGCAAAGTATAGTAGGGATTACTTATACAGAGGAGATAATGTACAAATATGCTTTGAAAATCCAGAAAAAATTACTGAAGGTAAGGATTATAAAATAACTGCTGTTCCTAAAGCAGGAAGCCAGAGTACAGTGTCTTTAAGAGCTCCTGATGTTCTTGTAAAAAACAGGATTGACTTATACCCTTAAAGGGTATTTTTTTATTTTTTTGTTTATTAATTAAATCTAATATCAATATCATTTGAAGAAATAAAAGTTTTTGAAATGTTGAAAATATTTATAAAGAGGGATTTTTTGCTTATTACTATGCGCCCTTAGCTTAGTCTGGTGGAGCACCGGTCTTATATGGCAGTGTTTTATTAGACGTGCTTTCCTAAGAAAGCCGGCGGTCCCGAGTTCAAAAGGATTTGTGCAAAAGTACTTTTCTTGAAAGTCTCGGAGGGCGCACTTTTATACTATGAAAGATAAAAAAACATTGAAAGAAAGAAAAGAGGAAAAGAAAAGATTGTTTTATTCAAGAATTATATCTTTATTTATAGCCCTTTTATTGGTCTTCAGTGTATTTGGTATTATGTTCAGGAATACTTCAGCAGGAGGATCTAATATAGAATATGAAGGATATACGCTATCTTACAGAAAAGCAGATGTCCCTTATTATGAGATCGTAAAATCTCCTGACAAAATTGATATCAAAGGAGCTAAACTATATTATGTTCCTGAAAAAGTTAATTTAAGTGATGAAATTAATAAATTATCTTCAAATTTAGCAAATGTAAATTACGCTTACATAACTCTTAATCCGAGTTCTCTCAAATCGGGGGAAGAACCTTCAGAATCTTTAAGGACACAGGAATTTGCCAGAGAATCTTTGAAACAATTCTCTTCTAGAATTGGAATCTATGTATTTAAAGGGATAACTCATAACTCTTCTCTTATTAAACAACCTTTGATAGATTGTAATAATGCATCAGATAAAGTAATGGTTTTGAATTATGAGGAAGGGAATTCTTCGATAGAAAAAAACGGAGAGAATTGTTATACTATTAAGTCTGAAACCCCTTATGGTTTTATCAGAAAGACAGAAATGATAAAACTAGGTCTATTACCATGAAAATACAAGAAAATAAAGGTTGGCTTTTTTTTGTACTAGTAATTCTAATATTTGTAATTATAGGTATAGCTATTTTTTCGATCAATAATTTAATAAATGATGGTGAAAGCGCAAACACTTTTAAAGAAATATATGAAAAAACTTTAGAAGGTCATGAAAGTGAAAATAATTACATGTATAATGGTTTTGTTTTTGTTAAACAGAAAGGTTTATGGCAGACCATCCTTTATGAGATTGAAAAAGATAAAAACATAACATCGCGTAGAGAAGTAAAGATTTATACGCATTACAGTCCTGAAGAAGTAGAAGATATATATGTTGAAGATGGAATTGAAAAATCAATCAAGGATTCGGAAAAAATAATATTGAATTATCCTTCGGATCTTGATAAGAATATTGTTCTTGCAGGTGTTGAAATTGGAAAAGTGGTAGGTAACAAGTATGGTCTCTTAAATAAGAATGTAACAAATTCTGTATATGGCGAATATGATGGTAATTACCCTATACTTGATTGTGCTGATTCTACAAATGAAAAACCTTTATTGAAGTTTGTGAAGGCAGATAAAAATGAAATTGTGTTCAATGAAACTAATGAGCAATGTATTCTGATAAAAGGAAAAAATACATCTGGTATGATAAAAACTTCTGACAAGTTATTATTTGATCTTCTTAATATCATTCCAGAAAACTAAAATCTTTGCTTTCAAGGATAAAATCTTCTGGTTTCATTATACCTTTTGGAGAAATCACATAATTAATCAAGGAAAATTCAATTAAATCATTTTTATAATTTATTTTTTTCGAACAACTTTTACTAATTTCAAGAAAATCCGAAATGCAATAAGAAGGAACATTCATGAAAGATGATATAATTAAAAAATCTTCAGCACCTTTTTCACATACAAAATCAGAATTGTTTGTTATACTTAGAGAATCTATTAATGCAATATCAGAATTTATAAGAGCTTTAGACTTTTCGTTATAATCATATATTTCAACATTTTTATCAATTTTAATATCCTTAGGAACTTCAATCAACAAGAACTTAGTATCTTTATTTTTTTTAATCAAATCTCTGACTCTATCTGTTAAATTAAAAACACAAACTTTTTTTCTCCCTTTAATTTTAATATTAAAAAACCATTCAAAATTATTAATCCTATTTTCAATATAAGAATTGATTCTCAGTATCCTGGATTCAATATCATCAGATATCTCTCTTTTACTTTGAAATTTTTTATATCTTTTCTTATCGAATAAAAAATCCATTATATTATTTGCTATATAAGAATCCGTTGAATCTCTAATTTCTTTATCAAATTTATCTATTGCAAGAACATAAGTAGAGATAAAAGAGCATTTTTTATCAAGTTCTTCTTTTTTTGAATGGAAAGCTTTTATAATCCAAAAAGGTATACTATCTTTTTCTATTTTTTTATCTTTTAGATCTTGTATTATCTGGTTAAACATAATATAAAAATAACTTCCGCAGTTTTAAACCTTTATGACTACTCAATAATTTATAAAACCTTAAAATCTACACAAACTCTGAAAATATGGGGTGAAAACTGTCCACATTTAACATAATCCAATACTTTAAATTTTTCATCGCTCAAATAATCCTTTATCTTATTAACAGTAATGTCTGGAAATTTCCTCTCATCAACAAAATCATAAAGATGAACTATTGTACCTTTCTTTGAAACCTTGATAGCTTCAGGTAAGAATTCTTCGGCAGTCATAGGTAAAGGCATAACAATTCTGTCAAATTTAATCTCTTTTTCTCCCATATATTTACAAACTTCTCTGACATCACCCTCAATCATTTCAGAATTATTTATCTTATTGATCCTGATATTCTCTTTTGCAAGTTCATGTCCTTTTTTATTAAGTTCTATACCTGTTACTTTTTCAGCAAAAGAATTTTTTGCAATAACACATACAAAAGGTCCACAACCGCTGAACATCACAAGAACATTTTCCCCATTAACTATTTTTTCAGCAATCCTTTTTCTTTCAGTAGAAGTCCTGGGTGAATAATATACTTCATTAAGTATTATATGTAATGTACATCCATTCTCTTTATGATATGTTGAAAGCTTATTCTCTCCTGCAAGAACCTTATAATCCTGCAATCTTAATTTCCCCTCATGAGAGCCTTTTTTCCTTACTACTGTCTTAATAGAATCATTGCATTCCAGCAATTTTTCAGCAATTTTTTTTTCTTCATACCTTAAATCTTCATCTATCTCAAGAATAGCAATATCGCCTACAATATCATAAGAGGTCTTAAGCTTATCTATATTTTCTTCACCAACAATCTTCTTAGCTTCTTCTTTAAATGATTTTTTAGATTTCTTAAGTTCAAATTCAGCTTCAACAACTTTATCTTTTATATCATCATTTAATATTTCATTATCTTTAATAGGTATTATAAGCTCATCATCATTTTTCTTAGGTTTTAATCTCTCATCAACAAGATTTCTTTTCTTAAGTTTATCCAAGATATCGCTAATCTCTTTACCTTTTGCTTTAATGCCTTTTTTTCTCTCATTCATAATCTACATGACCTCAAGAGTTTCTATCTTTAAAATATCAAGGCCTTTCTTTATCACAAACTGAATCTTATCTATAAAATAAAGCCGTGCTTCCATAAGTTTCTCATCTTCAGAAATTATCTTATATCTTGAGTAATAAGAATTGAAATTTTGACAAAGCTTTATCAAATAATGGCACAGATAATTTGGTTTCATTTCTTTGAAAGCTTTATTGACGATTTCTGGAAAATCATCAAGCAACATAGCGATATATTTTTCATCATCCTCCTTCAAAAAAGAAAAATCAGGATTATGGAAATCTATACCTGCTTTCCTTTTAATAGAAGCTATCCTCGCATAAGTATATTGAACATAAGGTCCTGTTTCACCTTCAAAAGAAAGAGATTCTTTTGGATTAAAAACAAAATTCTTGAGTGCATCATGTTTCAGGAAAAAAAATCTTATAGCAGAAAGAGCTATACATTCTGCTCTTTTTTCTTTCTCTTTTCCATCCAGATCATTATATCTTTTATCGACTTCTTCCGAAGCAAGCTCTTTCATATTTTCTAAAACATCATCAGTATCTACAACAGTGCCCTCTCTTGACTTCATCTTACCTTCCGGAAGTTCAACCATTCCATAAGAAAAATGATAGCATTTATCTCCAAAACTCCAACCTAATTTCTTAAAAACCTCGAATAAAACCTTAAAATGATATTGCTGTTCATTCCCTACAACATAAATCATTTCATCAAACTTAAAATCATCATAACGGATTTTTGCGGTATTAATATCTTGTGTTATATATATAGACGTTCCGTCAGCTCTCAAAAGCACTTTTTTACCTAAATTTTTATTCTTATCTTCTTTTTCAAAATCAATTATTATTTTACCTTCATCATCTTTATCAAATAAACCTTTTCTATATCCATCAATTATAATATCCTTACCGCCTTTGTAAGTTTCGCTTTCATAATAGCTTTTTTCAGGTCTGAAATCCAATTTTTCATATGTTTCTTTCCAGCCTTCATAAGCCCATTCATTCATTTTTTTCCATAAAGATATAGTTTCAGGATCATTATTTTCCCATTTCTTTAAAAGTTCCTGCACTTCTGTTTTAGCTTCAGGATTTTCCTCTTCATATTGTGAATATTTAACATAAAAATCCCCTACAAAATGGTCTGGTTTTCTATTCTCACTTTCAGGAGTCTTCTCCCCTCCAAATTTTTTATATCCAAGCATTGATTTACATATATGCATTCCTCTATCATTAACTATATTTATCATATGAGGATTTTTTCCGTTAAGTTTGCATAGGTTGAAAATTGATTGCCCTAATAACATATTTCTTAAATGCCCTAAATGTAAAGGTTTGTTTGTATTAGGTCCAGGAGATTCTATCAAAACCACATTCTTATTCCCTTCACACATTCCGAAGTTATTATCTATTTTATCAAGAACAGATTTTACTGCTTTTTGATTATCTATAAAAAAATTAAGATAAGGACCCTTGCTTTCACATTTAACATTTGTTATATCTATTTTATTTTTAATATCTTCTGAAATTTCTGCAGGATTCTTTTTCTTTATTTTTGCAAGAATAAAACAAGGAAAAGCAAAATCCCCCATATTCTTATCAGGAGGTATCTCTATATTATCTTTAATATCTTTTTTACTTATATCTCCAATAACTTCTTTTATACTTTCTGAAATGATATCTTTATAATCCATGATAATAATAGAATTAAACTTATCTTTATATTTTTATTGGGTTTTGGGAATATAATTAAGAAAATAAATAAAGATTATTTTATAGTGTACATAATAATTAAAACCTCAAATATTACGATATTATGGCACATCTACAAAAATAAGTGATATTCCAAATCATATTTCAACCCTCAATGTTAATTATATTGGATTTACAGTAAGAGTTTTAAGGACTTACAGGAGGATTAATTAAACCCTGTCTTCAGCTATCTTAAATAATAATCCAAAAACAAGTATGAATATCAGACCTGTAAGAACTAATAAAAAGGCATTTGTCCAGAATTGCATAGAAGATAAATCATATTCTAAAAATCTAATCTGTTGCACAATCAATACAACAAAACCACCACAAAGACCTGCAAGCACTGTTTTAAAGTAATCTTTTTTCCATATACCTTTATTATCTTCAAATCCAGAATCCTGAGGAACTCCTTCTTCAACTTCTTTCTCTATTTTTTCTTCTTCTTTTTCTTGTAATTCTTCTTTTTCAGAATTAATTTTATTTTCTTTATATTTTCTTTTTAAGTTAAGAGCCTTATTGATACTATCAGGTTTTAATTTTTTCCAATTATTACTATCTCTGTGTTTATCGAAGTAATTTTCCTCAAATATGTTTTTTGTCATAATCCCTTTTTAAATGCTATAATTTAAATAATTATCGATTTTTAGGCCTACTTTCAAAAATGAGTAATATTATGAATAAATGTATTTTTTCCGGACAAACTTAATTATAATCTGCAATCCTGTAAATCGTTCCATTCCTTATTACAAATTCAAAAATCACTTCAAGGCAATATCATCTTTATATGCTGATTTTTAGTTTTTCAATTTATATATCAATTATCTCTCCTGTCCCTCCACAAAAGAAAAACAGCTTATTGACTGAACTTTTTTCATTTCCAGAATCAAATATTTTCTTAATCCTTTTAAGTTGTTTCCTTGCTTTTACAATTCTGTGAGAACATTTAACTTCATAAATATCATAAGAATCATTCTTAACTGCTAAAATATCAATCTCTCCCACTTCTCTGTTTCTATTTGAAAAAAGGGGCACATTCGTAAGAATATAATCATAACTTGGCCTAATATGTTTACATAGGGTATCAAGATACCTATCGTGCTTATTTAGTTTTTTAATTGATAACAACCTCTTTAATTGTTATAAAATACTATTGTTATACTTATTTATAAGTTTATATATATTAAAGAATATCAATTTAAAATTCTATTTCAACAACATCTCGGTCTATCTTTTTCATACAATTGTTTATCTTATTTATCATTTCTTCATCTTTTTCAGTTGAAGCTAAAGCACTTTTAATCTGTTTCATAACATCCAACAACCTTCTGAAAAGTCTTATTATATCCCCTTCTGCAATATTTGATAAACCAACAATCTCTTGAAATTCAGCTCCGCTCATCCATCTGTCAATAATAACATAAATATTTCTTATATTTCTTTTCTTTATCCTTTTCATTATATAAGAACTTGCTGAAATTTTATCAAGCATCCAATCTATACTTCTTCTCTTATTATAAAATCTATCTGACATCCTTGGTTCATATTCAAGACTACAAAGAAATATGGCTAATTCATTTTCAGTCAGTTCTTTCATAATTCCATTATAATAAAGTTCAGTAATTACAAGCTCATGAGAAAAAATGTGAGTAGCGAAATTTCCTTTCCATGTAAGTCTAAGATCATCATCTTCCTCGTTGACATAATCCATTTTTTTCAATATTCTTGTATAATTGACATAACTTTGATCAACCCTTGACTGATTTTTCTTTTTCTTTAGAAAAAACCCGAAATTACTTTTAAGAACAGTTTCTCTTTCATCTTTATCAAAATTTTTAATAAGATTAAGTGTCGTATTATAGCCAATACTATACCTGCTTGTTATAGGTTCGACATCTTTTGCAGTAACTCTTTCTACTTCATCAATATTAAGATCATTCCTATCTACAACCACATAAACTTGTCCTTTGGTATCGATACCTCTTCTACCAGCCCTTCCTGCCATCTGGAAATATTCCTTGGAACTAAGAGTCCTTACTGAATAACCATCATATTTCTTGATAGAATCAAGAATGACCGTTTTAGCCGGCATATTAATACCGACTGCGAAAGTTTCTGTAGCAAAAAGTACTCTTAAAAGTCCTCTGCCGAAAAGCTTTTCTACAATTTCTTTCATCTTAGGTAAAATACCTGCATGATGGACTCCTACTCCTTTTATAAGCACTTGTCTAAGATCTTTGACACTCTGCATTCCTGCAATAGAATCAGGAATCTCTTTTCTTAAAACTTCTATAACTTCTTTTTTTTCTTCAGGTTTGAGGAAATCATTCTTTCTTGATATCTCTAAACCCTTAGCAAAAGCATTCTTCCTGCTGAAAGTAAAAAATATAGCAGGTACCATTCCTGATTTTTTAATGTGATTTATCAATGATTTATAATCAGGCATTTCTGATTTATTTTTATTTTTCCTGCCTCTTCTTTTTCCTTTTGAACGATAATAAGATGAATCTTCTTGTTTAATATCCTTTTTCAATTCACTTATATCACATATACCTAATTTTGAATCGAAAAATTCATGCTTTAAAGGTACAGCTCTTTTCATATAATTTATTGTTTCAACTTTATGTTCTTTTATACTTTCTATCCAATCGGCAAATTGCCTATAATTAGGTATTGTAGCACTTAAACAAAGAAATCTTATATGTTCGGGAGAAAAAATAATGCTTTCTTCCCAAACAGCACCTCTTTCAATATCATTAATATAATGAATCTCATCAAAAATTACATAACTCAAATCTGGAAAACTTTTTTTCTGTTCTAAAAGCATATTCCTGTAAATTTCAGTAGTCATTATAAGAACAGGTGCATCGGCATTAATCGCTATATCACCTGTAAGAAGGCCTACTTTGTGACCAAAAGCTTCTTTGAACTCGCTAAATTTCTGGTTGCTCAAAGCTTTGATAGGAGAAGTATAAATTACTTTCTTATTTTTCCTTATAGCTTCATTTATAACATAATCAGCTATCAGTGTCTTTCCAGTACCTGTAGCTGCTGAAACTACTACACTATTATTCCTGTCGATTGCTTTAAGTGCATCAATCTGGAACTGGTCTAATTTAAATGATTTGTATTCCATGAAACCTAAATATTCTTCTTATTTATAAAATTACGGGTAGATTTATTTGATTACTTTAAATGATGTTGAAGGAAGTGAAATCTCACTACCATTATTCATTTTTGCTACGAATGGTAAATCTTCATCCCATTTAACATAATGATTTATTACTCCTCTGCTTCCTTTAGTAATAGATTTTCCCTCATCATCTTTTAAACCATTAACAATTATTTCAATTTTATCTCCTATTTTTATATAATCTGCCAAACCTATAATTTTAACTTTCCCTTTAACTAATATTTCTGGGCTTGTATGTGGATTACCTTCCCAATAATCTCTGGCCCAATCTTCAGCATCATCAGGTTTAATACAAGCTTCAGTAAATGGTTCCTCATCAGTTTTATGAAGAATCCCGTGCACTTCAACAGCATAAACAACCCCATAAGTTTCTACAGATCTTGGATCATCAGTAGTATAAATACAATCAAATCTAGATGGTTTATCAGGAAATTCTTTTTTTCTTACTTCTTCAAAAACCTTTTCTATATCCATTCTTTGTATTCTTGGACCTGCGGGTCGAACATTATCTCCTATATTAAAGATAAATGGTGAAGCATGAAAATATCTTGATTTAACAATAGGCATTCTTCTATTTTTCTTTACTCTGTCATCAAGTATCTTTAATTCATTTTCAACTTTAGTAATTTTTGAAGATTCTATTTCTAAAATATTTATTTCCCTTTTTACACACTTGCCAATTAATGACATAATACGATCTACTTTTGATATATTTTTTTTCTCTAAATATATCATTAAATTAATTTCTCTTTTAATCAAATGCCTGATTTTTTTTAGTAATTTTAATGCTTCATCAATATTTTCAATTTCTCTGGCAAAAATATACTTTCTGTATCTTTCGTCACTTTCTAATTTCTTTTCAGAACTGATCAAATTTTCCAATTTTTCTAAGATAGCCGTATTTGATTCGAGAAATTTTTTTGACTCATTCTTATTTCTATAAAATTTGTTCACATTATAATTCTCAAGAAGATTATTAACATAAGATAACTTAAAATTAGCCATTTTATATAACTCGTTAATAGCTCTAAGAATAGAAGCAAGTTGTGCATCTTCTTTTTCCACTTGTTTAATTACAGAATGATTTGTTCTTAAAAACATATGGTGATAATTATTGTCACTTATATTTAATTGTTTTGTTATATTAGTTAGCGAAATAATATTGTTATATTTTTATATTGCCTTGCAGAAAACCCAGAAATTTGGCTAGACTAATTCTATTAAATATTAACAATTATAATAAAATGAGTGATGATATTGCCTTGAAGTAGTTTTTGAATTTGCGGTAAGGAGTAAAACGACTTACAGGAGCACAAATTCAATCAAGTTCGCCCGGACAAAATAATTTGTCTTTACAAATTGACTTGTTCGGGGGGTTTTATACCCTCCCACTTTCCTTAAACTTGTTTAAGGATAGGAACAAAGTGACTATTCCGCACTAAAAGTTTCTACTTGTTGAAACCGCCGAAAGGTTTTCCTTGACAGCGTGCCGGAACAGTTTCACGAACATTTGTTCGCAACATCACTCATTTTGTTGCATGTGTCAGGTTACAGTAGATGACCAAATTATATTTTAAAATCAGATATTGGAACTTCAATTTCATATACTGTATATTTTATAGAATATTTTTCCATTAAATCTATAAT
>JBNJGI010000018.1:0-20728 GCA_051819685.1 Nanobdellota archaeon
ATTGGACAGGAACATCGGATTCAAATTTCAATGTCTACTACCTGGGTCTCTCCGGCCCCAGTATCTACCTCGTCATGGATAAGTTCTACAACTTCTACGCCCGTTGCGTCCGTGATCTAAAATAAATTAAAAGATTTTATGTTTTTTTTTTAATTCTTCGAAACAAACACAAAAAAGAGTGATATTGTGAACAATTATTCATCCCTCCAGACAAACAAGATTGAATTTACGCTCCTGTTTCACTCCTTACCACAAATTCAAGCTTTACTTCAAAACAATATCATCACTTATTTTATTTACCAATTCTTCGGAACATTTATAAATATAAATCTAAAGAAAACTAAATATGTATAATAAAAAAAGAGGGCAGATTTCAGTATATATACTATTAGGTATAACAATGCTCCTCATAATATCTCTAGTCTCTATTACATTAACGAAAGAAAAAGGAGAAGAAAAAGTGACAGATTATTTTCCGGAAGACCTCTCACCTGCTGAAAAACATGTAACATCATGCCTTAAAACAACACTGAAAGATGCTGTTATAAAAGCAGGAATGCAAGGTGGTTACCTTGAATTACCAAAAGAAAAATACTCGAACCCTTCAAACTATATAAAACAAGGCAACATGAAAGTTCCTCTCTGGATAATAGGTAACGAATACGTATATCCTTCGACAGAAGATCTTGAAAAAGATATACAGCTTTACATACAAGATAATATAAAAAGGTGTATCCAAAGGATGAACGAGGTTGAATCTGTGAAAGGATTCAACATACATGATGAACCGCAAGCAAATGTAAGCATAAATAATAAAGATGTAACAGCATTCTTACACCAAAAAATCAAAGTCCAGAAAAATAATAAACAAAGCACCATAACAAGATATGCTACAAAAATTCCTATAAAACTGAAAAAAATATTGGAAACAGCAGCTTTCATAAACAAGGCGAACACACAAGATGCTTTTATAGGTGATACGACGGTAAATCTATTATCGCTAGATCCTGAAATACCTATAGGCGATCTCAAGATGAGCTGTAAACCATTAAGGTGGAGAAAAAGCAAAGTTAAAGAAAAAATACAAAATCATCTCACTTATCTCCTTCCTAATATCAGAATATCAGGAACAGAATATAAACCTTTCAAATATAATAAAGAAGTATATGAAAGGATAACAAAAAAATGGGATTCCGATAAAGTTGCACAAAAAGGATTGCCTGAAAACCTTCCGGAAGACATGTATGACTATACACAGCATTTTTGGGATATAGGAGAAAAAAATTTCAAGGATATAAATATAGGATTATCATACTATCCTTCCTATGGGATGAAAATGCAAGTAAATCCAAGCTCAGGAGATATGATAAGCTCTAATGCAGGGAGAAGCGGATATGATTTCCTTAAATATCTTTGCGTAAACATATATCATTTCACTTATGATATGACCTATCCTGTAAAAGTGACACTTTACGATAAAAATGCTTTCAATCATGATGGCTATATGTTTACATTTGCAATGCCCATAAGGATACAACACAACATACCTGTAAATCACCCCCCTCATTTCACCTATACAGGAGCCACTGATACATCAGAAAGTTTCTGCAATCTTAAAAGAGATTATAAAACAACAGTGACAGCTTATGATTACTTTACAGGAGAATATCTATCAGGAGTCGATGTAAAATATGATTGTCTTAAATACTTCTGCGATCTCGGTGAAACAAATAATGAACACAATGTAAACTTACCGGATTTGAAAAAAGGATTGCCTCTAGGATCAAGCAACTGTGTTTTTATAGCAGACAAAGAAGGATATATCAAAGAAAAAAAACAGAAACAAAATGAAGAGCACGTTGAAATACCTCTAATACCTTTAAAAGAATTCAATTACGAATTCACAGAACTGGACTATACAAAATTCAGTGATAAATATACTGCGACAATAACGCTAGAATCAAAAAATCATGATTTCGAGAAATTCCTTATCTACCCTGAAGATTTCACAGGAGGGCAAAAGATGAAATTACCATTAATACAAGGTCCGGAAGAATACGATTTAGAAATATATCTATTTTATGAAGACAATATAGTTGGTGGATGGATTGGAAATTGGACAGTAACAGAAAATGATCTGACAAAAAATAACATAATATTCCATGCATTAGAATGGCCTGAACTAGTAAGAAATCAAGATACTGAAACAATACTCGCCTTATACCAACACCTTGAAGAAAATCCTGAAAATGATCCTTACAGAGAACTATATGCACCAGAATTCAGATAAAATAACTCATATTAAGGCAAAAATATATAAAAAAACAAAAGATAAATTAAAAAAGATGGAACAATCGATCAAAATAGGAAAAAGTAAAACAAAAAAAGCAATGGCATTGTTCATGCTTATAATAATATTTCTCTTTCCTATATCAAACGCTTATTCTTTATCAGATAACGAAGGAAACGAAAATGATTTCAGTCTTGAAGTTAATCTTCCTAAATATTCATCAAGAGATAACCTTAGGTTCAATGGAACTACAATAGAAAATGCGATGATTGATGTATATGTAAATGGAGATGCTATGAGAAGCGATCTCAGTGATGAAAACGGAACTTTTTCATTTAAAAGAATATTATTAGACGAAGGAATTGAAAATAAAATAGAAATTTTTGCAGAAAAGCTGGAAGGAGATGAAAATGCATATTTCAAAGGTTATGTAGAAGTGGATAATGAAAAACCTGAATTCAAATCATTCTCAGGTATACCTGAAAAATCAAGAGACCCACAGATTGAATTAGAAGGAGAGCTTTCAGAAAAATGCAGAATAGAACTAAAAAAGCTCCATAAAGGTGATTTTGCAGAACAATCAAAAGAAATACTTGAAGAGAATGCAACCTCTTTCAAAAAAACAATTTCCTTAGAAGAAGGAGAGACAGAGATTATAATAACCGCTTATGATAAAGCAGAAAACAAAGTGGAAAAAAGCAGTCACATATATGTTGATACAACACCTCCTGTTATACAAGAAAACAATCTCCGAGATTTATCACCCACATATTCCAGAAGCTTCACAGTTAAAGGAAAAATAAGCGAAGAATCCAAAGTAAGAATAGAAATAAATTCTGATGAAAATAAAAATTATCAATGCTCAGACGGGAAAGATAACGATAATGATGGTTATATAGACTATCCCAATGATCCTGGTTGTGAAAGTCCGGAAGATATAGTAGAAAACAATGTCGACTACAATTACGAATGTTCTGACAATAAAGACAATGATGAAGATGGAAGGATAGATTTCCCTGACGATCTTGGATGTGACTCTGCAAAAGACGATAATGAAATCAATTACAATGGGACTTCAGCATGTTCCGACAATAAAGATAACGACGGAGACGGAAGAATAGATTATAACCCAGCAGGTGGTGGAGATTGGGGGTGTTCTTCTCTAGAAGATGACGATGAAAGTGATGATCCTGAAATAGGAAACATATACACTACAACAACTGATGAAGACGGAAATTTCGAAAAAAAGGTTACAATATCACCCTCCTTAAGTTCCAGCTTTTCCGGACTTTCATCAAACAGTATAAGTGCTGACAGCGGTGAAAGGACAAGTTTGAATTTTGAATCAGCTACAGAAGAAAACGATGTTAAAATAGTAGCAATTGATAAGGTTGGATTAAGTTCTGAAACAACAGGAACTGTCAACTATGCTACATGTAATGCAGGAGATTCAGATTTCCTTGCATACCAGGAAGAGGTCTTCCCTGCATCGATAATACCTGATCATCTTTTCATGGGAATAGCGCAGATAAGCTTTTCATTAAAACTTGAATATGTAGGAGCCAACAATCTTGAAGATGTAAATGTTTTATTAACAAAAAGAAGAGTAAGCAATGAAGATTCAAAAGATTGGGACACTAATGTATTCAATCCTTCAAACTGTCATATAAGTTCAACATCAAGCAAACAAGACTGGTATGTAAATTGTAATTTGGACAGATATCCTCCTGAAGCTTATAGGAACATGACAAGCGCTTATGAAAGACTTGAAGAACAAGGTGATTTAAAATTACCTATAAATGTAAGGATAGATTATTCTGAAAGTTATGAACAAAACGGAAAGAAAAAAACAGTATCGAAAAGTCAAAGAATATGTTATGATATGATTTATCCTTTAGATATAAGACTCGATCCTGATGATATACCTCGTGATTTATTAAATAAAAGCGTTGAAGTCATAGATAAGACTCTTGATACAATAAATAGAGTAATACCTTTAGTTACAAAAGCGAAATGGATAACAGCAGCAGGTTGCTTTGGTATGTATGTATGGAATTATATAAGCAATTTCGGTGAATATGCTGCATGTGGTATGAAAGGTCTTAATAAAGAACAGACAAACATGATTGAAAAAGTAATCTATGGTGATTCCAATCTCAATCCTGATGAAATGACAATAAAGAATGCTTTGGAAGAAGCTGGTTTTGATGGCGATGAAGATATATCAGATTGTGTGAATGTAAAGAAAAAATTTATAGAATCCAAGACAAGAAGACAATTTTTGTGTGACAGAATCTTCTGTCCAGCAGTACCTTCTGCCCAGAAATACAGAAGAGATCAGAAAGAAAAAGATGAAGCTTCTTCAATAAGTCCTTGTTCTCTTGAATCTTACAAATCTGAAGAAAGCCAACTTTCTTACATCAATAACGATCCTAAAAATAAAGAGCAAATGTCATGGTGTGAAAATGATTATGAAAATAACTGGCAAAGTGCTTGTCTTGCTCAAGATTCTCTGGAACAATCTAGAGATTTAAGAAAAGAGGCTGAAGGTGATGATGCAGCAACAGGATTATCTAACTTCATGAATAAAATGAATGATTTAAGTCTTTGTAAAGCTGGAAAGAATTCAGGGGATGAAACAGGAACAGCTTATTCTCAAGGTGATGGGAATTATATACTTAGAGAGAAAGAAGACGGTAAGACAAGCTATTACATAGGTAAAAATAGAGAAGAAGGAACTTATGATCAAGATTCAGGTCAAGCTACTGATAAACAAAATTTTTACAAAAAGACAACCTTCGATAGTTATAATAAAAAAGATAATGGTGGAAAGACTAGTATAAATGCTGATGAACTTTATAGTGAAACTCCTTCTCTTACTAAAGGAGAAAATGGATGTCTTGTAGCGAAGCCGGATATCGGATTCCAAAAAGATTCAGATTCTACAAAATATAGGGATGTTAAAAAAGGAGACGAAACTGAAAGCATATTATTACAAGATGTTTCTGATAAAAATGTTGATTTGAATAATTTGTACGGTAAAAGCAAAGCTAATTACTATGTAGATGAAAACGGAATTGTTTACTATAAAGAAACAGATGAAATCAAAAAAGCACCTCAAATGTATGTAAAACAAAATGAAGATAAATTTGAAGGAGTATTATCAGAGAACCCTCAAAAAATAAGAGATGAATGTTATAAAAGTGATGACGTCGAAAGATACGAAGTCAAAGAAATACTAATAAATCCAGCAGGAAGTTTCATAAACTCATTACAATGTGTTTGCATACCTGGAATTGAAGGATACCTTATGAGTATAAAGAATGTCTTAACAGCAATAAAAAATTGTTTTGAAAGCATACTAGTAACAGGAGAATTCGGAGCAGGAGCATGCAAAGCAGTACTAAGTCAATACTTATGCGACTTTGTTTACGACTTCTTAGGATGTTACATAAACGACATGGGTTCCATAAAAACTGACGGTTCTGGAGATGGAGAAAGGAAAGATGAACCATTAAAACAAATGTTTGTTGATATGAAAAACGCAGGAGAAAAAATATCTAAAAGCTCAAGTGAAAGGTATGGAAGCACTTCAACATTCAAGGCACTATTCAATGAAAGAAGAGTCGTCAGAAGTGTCTGCCTTGCAGCCTTCGGTTATGATTGGCAACCAGATCTTGAATCTGCAATGAGTATGTCAGGTGGAGGAGTTGTGCTTAATTCAACAGGAAGCATTCCAGTAGCTACAAGAAGATTCCACAGTTATGACCCGACAAATGAAGGCACTGTATCTTTTGTTTATCATGTAGGATATTTCCTTTCAGCAGGAGCTCCACTAACTTGGGGCTTAGAATTAATATGTTCATCAACAAATGAATGTTCTGAAAGTGAAGGTTTCAAAAATGGAAAATGCGATTGTTTCAACAATTATCAGACACCAAATTCTGCAGTAACACAAAACCCTTATGTGAATCCTTCAGTAACATCTAATTCAGGAAACACTCCAAGCGGTGTAGGTTTTACAAGAAGAATAGATGGAGGAGTTCTTGAAGGAGGAGATTATGTGGGTGCAAGTTCCAATCCTTATTCTCAATCGCTTGGATCATCAGGTACAGGCGACATTTACATAACAATAGATGATCCTGTAAGATACAATAAAGTAAGGCTGTGGTGGAAAACAAAAGGGCCCACTAAAACAGATGACAGAAATGGAGAAGTTACCATACCTATAAAACAGATTGGGGGAAAAGCTCCAGGTGGATGTACCTTTAGTGCTGCATTAGGAAGATATCATTGCGATTTTTTTCAACCTGAAAACGGATATGTCAAATTATCAGATGTTAATATGATGAAAAACGGACAAGTATCTGACAGCGAACCTGAAGAAATAGCTTTTGAACATGATGAAGAAATAAGATATGAAGTTAAATATTTTTATCAACCACCTAAAGAAGGCAATGAAGGTAAAAATATATACCTGAAAACAAAATTCATAGATTCAGACGATGTAATACTTGGAGAATATAATGAAGATAACATTGAAAATGCTCAAGGACGCATTGTAGTTCCATTACAAGATGTTACACCCAATTCTCTTGTAGGTGATGAAAAAGAATATTATGAATCAAAAAGTGATTATTCTTCTTCAATATCACAAGGAAAAATAGATGCAACTTATAAAGGAAATGAAAAACCTCCTGAAATAAATAATCTTGATTCTGAAGTCATAGGAAAAACACTAAGAATTGAGAAACCTTTTGAAGAAACAAGAAAATATATAGTAGTTTATTATAATGGTACTAATGAAAATTTAAAATATGTCGAATTTGACTGGCCTAGGACAGAAGGAAATGAAGAAAGCAATTACCCTACACCAGAAGCAGCACTTTTAAGTGCTTTAGATAAGAAAACAGATAATAAGTTCCAAGATTTGATAGTAAGCCCTGAATTAATACAATATACAAAAGGTGAAGATAAGGATTATCTATTGGGAAGAATCAAAGGCTCGGACATACAGTTTGATATAAGTAAATGCAATGATGGAATTTGCGCTTCATATTTTGTCCTTGCTAAAGCGAAAAATGATGCTGTAACAATAGAAAGAAGATGTGAAACCAATGGGAACAATCCTTTGGAATGGAATGCAGAATTATCTTTTGTTCTTGAAAGTAACGGTAAACCAAGTTCGATTCCAGCACCTACAAATACAGCAAAAGGTGGAACTGTAAGCAAGAAAGTCCCTTTAAAGATTGATTGCAATCCTTCAGGCACCACACAAGAAAAAATTGCAAAAGATTGTCCTTATGATGTCAAACTGACAAAGGATGATTATGGATGTTATTGTAATGATGATTTATTCAATGAAAACGATAATAATAAATATTGTGCAAGGGAAAGTAATGATAAATCTTTGGAAACAAAAAGATATAGTTTAAGAAATAATTTAACTAAATGTCCTGAAATTGTATATGATGAACAAGTTCCAAAAGGATTCAAATCATTAAATTTAAATGGAAAATGTAGTGTTGAGGAAAATCCTCCAAAAACATGTAGTGTAGGAGAATATTATCATAAAGATGATGATAAATGTAAAAACGGAAATTAAAAAATGAAAAAACAAAAAGATTTCAAAAAATACATGAAAAAGAACTTTCTAAAATTTTATGGATTTGAAGTATTATCTTTCTTCCTCATAATGTTGACATTACTCATATTTGCATCACCTTTACAGGATTCAGCTCTTAAAGTATCTCAAGAATACAAAGAATTTCAGTCAGGAATTGAATATTTTGACCCCTCTACAGAAGATTTTGATAAAATGGAAAATTTCTCATCCTCATTGAACCAGAATAAAAAATTAGACAATACTATCAACAATTTCACTCTTATAATAACAACTATGTTCCTTATCATAATATTGCTTTACTCAATATCGCATACTTTTCAGATAAAAACGATAAAGAAACAAAAATATTTCAAGCTTCTCTATAAGAATTTTGGATTATCACTCATACTATTGATATCATTTATCCTTATTTTCTGGATATATTCAGGATTATTTTATTTTCTTGCATTAAATAAAATCATAACTTCAATCCTTTTCTTCCTGATATTCTTTTTATTCATATTCATATTCTTTTTCTTAACCAGAAAAGAACCTAAAATAAAAATATCAGGTAAAAAATACATAAGATTGATAACAACGCTTTTAGCGTCATTTGCAGTCATATATTTTTTATTGAATCTGACTGTCAATCTAATAGGATACTCGACATCAACCTCATCCTTCTTTATCACACTAGGATTGAACTTATTAATAATATTGTTTATAATACCTTTAGTTATGGCTTTAGCAAAACTTATATTCAATTATTATTAAAATTAAATATTTAACCAAAGAAATTGCTTAATCCTTCCTGCTTTTCTTTTTCCTTACCAAATATAGAATTTATTGCTTCTTCGACTAATTCAATAGTTTCCTGCAGATATTCTGGAAGATTATATTCTTTTGCCAGTTCTAAAGAATATCCTACATATTTTTTAATAGAACCTTCAGTGACTGTAAAGATTATGTTTTTTGCATTACATTCTGTACATCTTCCACTTAATGGAGGTCTTCGATATTTCGTGTTACATTTCGAGCATCTAAATACTTGTTGCGAGAATTTCCTTAAATTACCTTTTATATCTTTTATAAAATGTTTTTCAATTACAATTTTAGCCATATCTGATACATCAACAGACCTTATCTTTTTACCTAATTCCATCTGGGATTGCATTTTTTCTTTCATTGAAGGTAATAGTTTATAAGCAGAACATTTCACTCCATTATTAAAATCATCAGTATCATGAGTGAATTTATATCCTTCATATTGGGTTTCTTTACCAAGATCGTCTTCTACAACCGGCATTTTAAAATCCCAGGGTTTTTTACCTTCAGACGCAGCTTTATAAAAATCCAAAGGATATTTTCCTGATTTTTCAATATTAAAGACCATATCATCGACTTCTGTAGGATTAAGAACAGAAGTTAATACAAGTGGAGCATCCATAGTACCTCCGAGTTTATTATTAAGATATTTAGTAGAGAAATTGATAAAAGCATCCATTAAAAGAAAAACTCCTGCTTCATCACCATCACATTGCATTGTTATCAAGTTATTTGCAACAACAACATTTTCAGGAACATTTAAACAATAACTTACCTCCTCAGGAAGTTCTTTTATATTTATTACTTCATCATATATGTAATTATTATCAAATTTTAATTGACATTTAGAAGATTTAATATTCAATAATTCCCTAAATTTTTTTTGTTTTAACTTAGAAATAAATTTTATTTCTTTAATTGAATCTATAAACATACTTTGAATTGTGCCTTTAGTTATACTAAATTCAGGAATGGATAAACCTTTTTTTAAATAATAGTTTTTTACTTTTTTACCAGGTTTTTTAGTGTAATATTTTCTTTTTACAAAAATGCCAAATCTATTTAAAACAAAAGATATGTCTTCAAGAAGACCTTCAGAAACAGTATCAAACTGTATTCTTTTTTGATTGGATGAAACAGAACCATCTCCCTCTAAATATCCTGAAAGTAAACTTAATATTTTTTGTTTAGGTAAATTATAGAAAATAGAAGGAATTCTTTTTTCTTTTGCTAATGATCCCATAAAAAGTTTTGTTGTAAATAAATAATATAATATACGACTTGAATATGTAATTCTATCGTTTTTTCTTTCTGATTTTTTTAAACCTAAACTTTTGAAATATTTTTCTATAAAATTTCTTACTTCATTATTTTTAGCAGAAATATAAACTTGGTATAAACCTTTAGAAGAATCAATTTTTCTTGAATAACCTTCAGATATATATAATCCTATTATTTTAAGGAAATCAGAATCAACATTTATTACAGCAGGTATTAAGAACTTATCTCTCTTTTCAGAAAGTTTTAATTTATTTTTATTAACATTACATCTTTTAATAATCTTTTGAGATATATTTATAGGAATTGAATCTCTCAAATAATAATTTTGTAAATTTTTATTTTCAACTTTTTGTTTTTTTAGTTCAGATTTTAAATTCAAACCTTTTTTTATTAATTCCTTTTTTAACCCTTTTACCATTACCCATTCTTCATTCTTAAAAATTTTTATCAGATCAAGTATTTTAACATCTTTTGTTTTTACATTTATTTTTTTAGGAAGTTTAATTTTATCTCCTTCTCTTAATTCATTTGCCCTCTTTATTCCTTCATCAGTTATATGTTTATGTTCAATTGTAGTTTTAATATTTCTTCCTAATTTTGTAATTAAACTAATAAATTTCCTTTTATTGTGTTTAGTGAAATTATTAATATTAACTTCTTTTAGTTTTCCGTTTTCCAGACCAATTGTTTTGTAATTAATAACCTTTATTTCTTCAGTTCCATACGAATCAACAACTTTAGATTTTTTATATTTATTAATTTCATTATAAATTTCTCCTATTTTTTTGTTAATCCATCTACCTTTATATTTTATTGGAAGATATGTGTCATAATGAAAACAGTCTCTACGTATAGCTGCGTGCATAAGGGGGTGACAGAACAGACCTTGGACTTTTGAAAAGCCGATAATCCTTCCCGTAATTCCTGCAGATGTGTGAGGGGCAAGAACAATTAGTTTTTCTCCTATTATATCTTCAACTTTTTTGGCGTTATAATATTTATCCATACCATATAAATATTGAAGCTCATCGTCAATGAATTTAGCGGTTCTTAAGAATACCTGATCTGCACCTTCATTAGGAGATTCTTTACATGCTGGTAAGACAACATCCTGGCATTTAAGTTCAATTATCTGATTATTATCAGTAACAGGTTCTCCATATATATCATGAGTGTAACCAAGTTGTTTGAGCTTTTGTATGGAAGTGCCAATTTCTTTAGGTTTGAAATGAGTTATAGGAACTTCTGAACCATCATATCTTACAGTACCGTCTTTATTAACAAATATTTCATGTTTAGCTCTCAATATAGCTTTCATAGGGTTTTCTGGTGAATGAATTGATGAAGCTGTGCCCAATACACCTTTTATAAGATCAGGATATACTTTTGTTTTCATTCTTTTTAGACACCAATCAAAATGAGAACGGAAATCATATTCCATAATCTTTGATTCTTTTACCCAAGAATCTTCTTTATTTTGATCAAGCATCATCTTTTCTTTGTTATCCCAGTATTTTTTTACACATTTATTTCCTGTTTTGTAATTTACTGGAAATATACTTTCTTGACCTTCTTTTTCATCCCACCAAAGCTCAAATTCTGTTTTTATTTTCCCTTTGTTAAATGCTTCATGAAAAGAACGGAATTTTCCTCCTTCTTCACCCAAGGGAAAAAGTCCATGAGGTCCTGTCTGCATTTTCCTCATTTTTGCCTTTTCAGGACGACCCATTCTAGCTCCTATAAATGTACCTGCTTTATCTCTTATTTTAATGGAAGAAAATTCGTTTATTGCAACTATATTTGAGTTGCCTCCAAGTTTTTCTTTTAATCGTCCATCTTTCAACAATTCATTTTCTTTTTGTAGTATATCAGATATATATCTATAGAATGAATTATATTTTTCTTTGTCATCTAGACAACAGGTTTTAAGGATAGCTCTTGAGGTCTGCGAATCCATAACAAGAAATTCATCCCCGCTCATGAAATGAGGTATGCCTGCTTTTTCAAGTATTCTTTTAGGTTCTTTATATTCTTCTCCATATGGCAGGATTATTTTTTCAATATTATTTTCCTGATCTGTATGTAAATTAAATAAAGAAAGATATTTCAATAGCTTATGCAATTCTTCCATTGAGAATTGATTCCAGAAATATGTATATGCTGGGTGAAAAGGAAGATTGTTAAAATATTCAGATAGTTTTAAAGATATTTCACAAGAAGGTTTTTTGTTTAAGGGATCATTAATAAATCCTTTAATCACATCTTCACTTATCCCTATTAATTCTGATAATTTTCTTATTTTTTTCTCTCTCTCTTCTCCCGGTATGTTTTCATCTATTTCTTTTTCTAGCTCTTGTGACCACCATTCTTCACAATATCCAGGGTAACAAAGGTCATGTGCCCTATCTAAAAAGTCTCCATAATTTATCAGAATGTCGCCGACATAAAGTATTTCTTTTATGTCTTCTTTCACTGAAAGAGCTTGTTTTTCAGTTTTTAATTCTACAACATTTCCATTATTCAGCAAGACTACAGGTCCTTCTATAGTGTCGCACGAAGTCAGAGCAGCTGCTTTTCCTGGTCTTTCAACTTTAACCTGGGTCGCAGTTGTAAGAAAATCATTCATTACAGCAAGTGTAGCTGGATGTACTGATTGGGCTGAATATCCGGATGTTCTTGAGCGCCCATATCTTAGTCTAAACCCCCCTGACCTTCCAGGATGAGAAAATACAGGTCTACCTGCTACAAGATCTTGTATATAAGTATAAATCGGATCAATTTTTTTACATGGCTCTATTAGCTTTTTTATATCATAAGGAAGTTCTTTTTTATCTTCTTTCTCTGTATCCTGTGTCTCTTCTTTTTTAGAACTTTCACCCGCTTTAGCTTTGTGTTGTATTTCAAGAAATTCTTCAAGGAAATTCCATTGTTCCATTCCGAAATCTTTCCCCCATTTTCCAATTTTTTTCCATAATTTAGGTGCTTTTAGAGGAATGCATGAACTATTGATAAGACAATATCCTGATCTTAGAAAGTTGGTTTTTATTCTTGGAAGGTTTTTGTGGTTTGATACTTCTATTTTTTCTGAAGCAAGTCCGCTTATCTCGACAGGAAGATTTTTTATCATGAATACTATTTCTTCTTTAGAAGGGACATATTGAAGGTTGGCTATACGATTGTGATAGTCAATTAGTTCTGTATAGCATCTTTCAGCTTCTTTGTCTGTTGCATCATATTTAGCATATCCCATATGCTTCCTTACATAGTCTGCGATAAGGACTGCTACTGAAGCCGCTGTACCTCCTGCATTCCTGATAGGTCCTGCAAAATTAAGACAGAAGTAATCTTTATTATCATTGGTCTTTTTTATTTCTATATCTGTAAGTCCTTCTAAAGGTGATGATACTACTCCTACTGTTACATAAGCAAAACCTAATTTTATACCTACTTCCATCGCTTCTTTTTGATCTTTGAATTTACAGAATTTTTGCTGGGCTATCTCTAATGCTATTTGAAAAGCTACCCTCCAATCAAGTATACCATATTTTTTTTCCAGTTCTACAATCCTTGGTACAACATCAGAATCTGTTATTTGAGGAGCTATTACTGATATAAGTCCTACTACTCTTTCAGCAAGATTTTCAGCAAGTTTTATCTCTATTTCTTCATTAGGATCGAAACCCATGTTTTTTGTTTTTTTTGCAATCTCATAATTACTTTTTATCTTATTTTTCATTTCTTCAAAGTATTCCTGCATTTCTTTACTTGCTGTTACCATATTTCATTTACCTTGTTTATCATCTTTTTGTTCTTTTTTATCATCATTCTCTTCTTCAAAATTCAAAATTTTTATATCTCTTGTTTGTAGATTCATCAAAATTGCTCTGCAATTGTCAGGTTCAAGTCCGAATCTTGATTGATATTCACTTGGAGCTACCCATGCAGATGCATTTATCAACGTAACACCTCGATATGAATCTACTGAAATTTTATGTATGTGTCCTGTTATGAATATATCCGGAATTTTTTTAATATGTAAAGGATCGTATCTAATATCAGGTATGAATTGTGATGAACCATGACTCGGAGCGAAATGCCTTCTCTGGAGATAAAATTTCATGACTTCGCTCACTTTATCAAGTCCGCCTGCATTTCTTAGTTCAGGCACTTTATCGGCATAATACGGAAGACTGAATCCATGGTATACTAAAACGTCAAATCCTTCAAAATCTGGTTTTTTCCCTATGTTGACTATACCTGGTGAGCTTATCAGATGTACATTAGGCATTTCTGCCAATTCAGATGCATATCTTAGATTAAATGCCGGTTGAGGTTCCGCAATTCTTACTGCATCGTGATTTCCGGGGCATATTATTATCTGTATCCTTTCAGATAATTGTTTAATATATTCTACAAACATATGATATTGTTCTTTCGCACTTGTAGCTACCAATTCATCTTCCTGTCCGGGAAATATCCCGACACCTTCTATTATATCACCGGGTATTATGAGATATTTTATCTTTTTTATTATGTTCTTGTGAGCTGATGGAGTTTTTTTTCCTGATAGCCAGTTGATGAAATTTTGAAATTCTTTGTAATAAAATATATTTGTTCCTATCTGCATATCTCCTGTTATTACAGCATATTCTTCTTCAGGAGATTTTTTTTGTGTATTGCTTATAGGTATATCCGGATAGATGAAATCCTCTACAAATATTATATCTTTACCTGCTGTTCCTGAGATTCCTATCACTTCATCCAGAACAAGGTTTTTTGCTCTTTCGAAAAGTTGTTCCTTGTTATTCATAAATATGCATCTCATGACACCCGTCTTGTCTTCTATAGTTATCATCAAGTGTCCATTCTTGCTTTCATTTATATCTAAAATCATTCCTATTGTAGAAACATCTTCTTTATCTTTCATCTCTTTTATTCTTCTTATCGATGTAAGATTTTTCATATCTCTTTGTTTTAGTATTTCTGCAATTGAATTGAAACGGTTGTTATAGTATTTTACGAAGTCACCGATTTCTCTTTTTTTAAGATGTTCCTGATATGAATCTATTATTTCAACTTTTCCTTGTGTAAATTCTTCTCCTCTTAATAAAGGGTTTTTTTCAATCAGTTTTTTCGTGTAAGATAATATATCCTCTATATTATCCATCTTCTTTATTTTTTCTTTCGCCTCATTATTATCTATATTTTTTCTTTCAAGAAGATTTAAGGCATTCTGACGGGAATATTCAATTTCATTGATACTTTCAGATTTCTGAGAACTTGTTTCTTTTTCCATTTTTGGTTCCAGCTTTAAACTAGCTAAATTTTTATCCCGCAGGATGTATTTGAGATATTTTTCTTATTTTTAAAGTGTTTGGTGAAATGTCACACAATAAAATAAGTGATGAAATTGCCTTGAAGAAATATTTGGATTTGCAGTAAGGAGTGGAAAGACTTACAGGAGCGCAAATTCAATTAAGTTTACCCTGAGGAATAAACATTCGTTCGCAATATCACTCATTTTTATAGATATGCTTAAATTTCGTAATAGTTAAACCATTAGTGTTTAATTATCCTGCGCCATATAAAATATACTTTATTTATGTCGTCTACTAATATTTAGCTAAATTTTTAAATGAGTAAATAAACATTCTATCAATGATGGATAAAAAAGGAGTTTCACCCCTAGTAGCAACAGTATTACTTATAGCGTTCTCTGTATCTTTAGGTGCAGTTATTATGAATTGGACTACTGCAGCAGGAATTGAAGAGACAAATCACGAAGATGTAAGCAATTTATGTGAAGCAGTATCTATATCTTTATTTAATGATGGTGCTGAAAAATCTATATGCCTTGATAGAGATAAAAATAAACTTATAATGGATGTTGAAAATAAACAAAAAAAGATTGATGGTCTTAGAATATCATTTTTAGGAAAAAAATCAGATTTTATCGATTATAAAAACTCTATAGAAAGCGGTGTATTAAGTCATATAGAACTAGATTATGACCCTGCTATATATGGTGAACTTAAAAATATCAAGGTATTGCCTTATATAAAAAAAACTGACAAATTATACTGTTCCAACAAAGCAATAACTCTTTCCACAATAAAAGATTGCGATTAGATTATCCTATAATGATGAAATTTATATTTGACCTCCGAAAAAGCGTGAACGAAAATGCATCTCAATATTTTGATAAAGCAAAAAAACTAAAATCAAAAGAAGAAAGTATATTAGAAACCATCCAAAAATATGAAGAACTTCTTAAAAAAAGCGAAAGCAACAAAAACAAAATAATAGCTCAGCAAAAAGATAAAGAAAAAAAAGAATCGCGCAAACATGAATGGTTTGAAAAATACAGATGGTTTTATACAACCCAGGGACATTTATGCATTGGTGGAAGAGATGCGAACACAAATGAAGAAGTCATAAAAAAACATTCACAAAAAAATGATTTAATATTCCACACTGACATGGCAGGAAGTCCATTCTTTATATTAAAAATATCTATGGATAAGGAATATGAAAAAAAAATAGAAAATAAAGAAACAGATTCTCTTATAAAATTAGAAAGAGAAAAGAAAGAAGTAGCGACAATGACTGCATGCTATTCAAAAGCATGGAAAAAAGGATATTCACAAACTGATGTATTCTATGTAAATCCTGAACAAGTAACTAAAGAAACGCAATCCGGAGAATATGTAGGTAAAGGGAGCTTTATAATAAAAGGAAAAACAAACTATCTCGATCATGATATGAAACTATGTATAATAATAGATGAAACTGGAAAAGTTTCAGCAGCTCCTGAAAAAAAAGCTTCAAAATACAAAAAATATGCATTGATTATCCAAGGTAATGAAAAACCATCCGACATAGCTAAAAAACTTTCCAGATTATTTGGTCAAGGTCATCCTGATGAATACATAAAAGTCTTACCGCCCGGCACATCAAAGATACATAAATTCTATAACAAAGAAAAATGATATTAAAATCTTATCTTAAACCCGGAAAAGATATGTTCTTGCTTTCATTAAAAAGGCAAATCTTCGGCTATAAGAAAATAGATGAAAATCCGGAAAAAATATGTAAAAAAATAATAACGAAATGCTATAAAAAATCTTCGAAATATAACAAGAAATATTTTATAGTAAGTGAAGGCCATTTTAAACAATTCTACTCAAGAGACTTCGGAATATTTATAGAACCTCTTATAAAATTAGGATGGAAAAAAGAATGCTTTTCTACACTTGATTATGCACTGAAAGTATTTTCAGAAAATAATAAAATAACTACTACAATTTCAGAAGATGAACCTGTTGATTTTTTTGACTATGCAGTTGATAGCTTACCTTTTATCCTAAGAACAATAAGGATATGTCTGGAAAATGGATATCCTGAAAAAAAAATTATAAAATATAAAAAATTTATTACATTAAAAATAAAAGAATATAAGTTAAAAGTATATGACGAAAAAACAAAACTTGTAAAACCAAATAAATATTTCAGTTCTGCAAGAGATCATTATAAAAGAAAAAGTTCAAGCTACGACAATTCTGCAATGATAGGGGCTATGGAAGAAATTAATAAAATCAACAAAATTATGGGTTATAGGCTCTTTGAAAAAAATATAAATATTAAAGAATCCAAAAATGAATTTAAAAAAAATCTTTTCAACGGAAAATATTTTTATGCCGATCTCGATAAAAAAAAACATATAACTTCTGACGCCAATATTTTTCCTTTTTACTGGAATATTTTCAATAATAAAAAAATGATAAATTCATGCTATAAATCAATAAGGCAAGAAAAACTTGACAATAAAATACCTATCAAATACTCTGAAAAAAGAGATAAGAAAAAAGAATTGAAAATACCTGAATTTTTTGCTCCTAATTATGAAGGAAATACATATTGGCCTCATATAGGTTATTGTTATCTTGAAACATTTGGAAAAATAGATAAAAAAAACTTAAAAAGAAACATTAAAAATATAATCAATCTTATGAAAACACATAATAATTTCTTAGAAGTTTATAAAAAAAATACTGAACCTTACAAAAGCTTATTCTATACAGCTGATTCAAATATGATATGGTGCTCTGGATACTTTTGGCTAAGTAAATCTTTGAAAAAACCTCATATAAAAAATAATTTTTGATAAAATTACAAGAAAAATATAATGAGTGATGATATTGGGAATATCCATTCAGTCCTCTGGGTGAATAAGATTGGATTTGCTCTCTGTAAGTCGTTCCATTCCTTACTGCAAATCCAAATATTTCTTCAAGGCAATCTCACTCATTTTGTTTTATGTTCCTTACAAATGTTAAATTTATAAATGAGGGAATCTTTACAAAACAAAATGGCTAAAGTTCCATTAAACAATATAAAAGAAAGAATTAAGAAAAATGCTTCATTATCTGGTGAAGAATTAGATTCTAAAATAAATGAAAAAATGGAAGAGCTTGCCGGGTTAGTGACTGAAGAAGGTGCTGCTCATATAGTTGCGAATGAACTCGGAGTAGAAATATTTTCTGAAGAACCTCAGGAATTGAAAATAGATAATATAAAACCTTTTATGAGAAATTTAAAAGTAACCTGTAAAGTTGTCAGAGTCTTTGAAACAGTTAATTTCGAAAAAAACTCATCACCAGGAAAAGTTAAATCATGTATTGCAGGAGATGAAACAGGTAAAACAAGGATAAGTTTTTGGCATGAAGCTGCAGACAAGATAGAAAATATAAAAGAAGGTGATGTACTGCAATTAGAAAAAGTTTCATCAAAAGAAAACAATGGAAGAACTGAACTCAATGTATCTTTTTCAGACGCTATAACAATAAACCCTGAAGGAATCGACATTCAGGTATCTGATACAGAAACTGAACCGGAAATAAAAAAAATTGTAGAACTTGGAAAAGAAGGTCCTGCAAGTATTTTAGGAATAATAGTGCAGGCATTCAGCCCTTATTATTATCCATTATGTCCTAGTTGTGGTAAAAAAATAAAAGATGGGAAATGCGAAGTACATGGTGAAGTCGAGTCTAAAGATGGCTGTGTATTGAATTTTATAATAGATGATGGTAGTGATACAATAAGATGTGTCTTATTCAATAATACAGTTGAAGAGATGCTGGAAACTACAATAGAAGACTTGAAAAAAAATAATTCTGAAGATAACATGGTCAAAAGTAAACTAATAGGTAAACCTGTAAAAATATATGGTTTCATCAAAATCAATAGTTATACTTCAAGAAAAGATCTTATTGTAAGAAAAGCATATAAAAATGTAAAACCTTCTGAAGAAGCAGAAAAATATTCCGAATAATTCAAATTTTATTAATTCAATTAAATTAACCTGGAGGACTGAAATATGGTTCGCAATATCACTAATTTTTGTGATTGTGCCTTCGTTAACTTTATAAATCTAGAAGCATATAAATTAAATAATAATGTTAAATAAAAAAACTCAGACAGCAACTGAATACTTGATAATCTTAGCAGTCGTTATAGTAATCGCTTTAATCGTAGTTGGAGTTCTGGGTGGAATTCCTTCAATTGGAGGTGGAGCTGGAAAAAGCGCATCAAATGCTGAAATGTTAACAGCAGATATTGGAATTACTAATTACCATGTAAATTCAACTAATGCATTAATTATTATTAGAAATAATAAAGCACGAATTGTAAATGTTGATAGTGTTTCAATTGATGGTTGGGTATGTAATTCTCATAATTCAGATAATTTGCCAAAAACTTTAAGTCCAGGTGAAAGTAAAACAATTAATTGTGATGGTATTTTTTTAGATCACGCAAATCAAAATACAGTTCCAGATATTGGTTCAAGATATACTGACATTCAAACAGATGCAACTTATACTACTTCTAAATATAAAACAACTTTTAATTATATTGATATTGGTGATGAAGCAGGCGGAGGTTATGTTTTTTATATAGATGAAGCTAATGGGCATGATTGGAATGTCTTAGTGGCCGCTCCCTCAGATGCCACAGATGGAGCTTATTGGGGACCTACAGATGAAATAGGAGATACAGGAGAAGCCCCTCAATTAACAGTCATAGGAACAGGACAAGAAAATACTGATGCTATTTTAGCTTATGGAAGTACAACAGCTGAACATGCACCCAGTTTCTGCGATGTTTCTACCGAAGGTGGTTACGATGACTGGTTTTTTCCAAGTAAAGCTGAATTAAATGCTATGTGGTGTGTACTTCAAAGAAATGGAGATGAAGAAAGCACATCAGGACAATGTGATGGTTTCCCAGATGGACTTAACGGTGTCGGAGGCTTTTCTACCAATTACTGGTCTTCCAGTGAAGTCAGTTCTGATAACGCGTGGTATCAAGACTTCAACAGTGGTGGTCAGTCCAGTGGCGTCCTTAAAGCTAATCCCTTTCACGTTCGTTGTGCCCGGGCTATTTAACAATTTAACCAGTTAATTTAGATTTTCTGTTATTATTCAAATTTTATTAATTCAATTAAATTAACCTGGAGGACTGAAATATGGTTCGCAATATCACTAATTTTTGTGATTGTGCCTTCGTTAACTTTATAAATCTAGAAGCATATAAATTAAATAATAATGTTAAATAAAAAAACTCAGACAGCAACTGAATACTTAATAATCTTAGCAGTCGTAATAGTAATCGCTTTAATCGTAGTTGGAGTTCTGGGTGGAATTCCTTCAATTGGTGGTGGAGCGAAT
>JBNJGI010000019.1:0-19602 GCA_051819685.1 Nanobdellota archaeon
TCCATTTTTGTTATACCTCCTTTTGTTAATTAAAATGTTATTACTGTATAGTAAACTGAAATGATATATTAATCTTATTATAAAAATATTTAAATATTTAATATAAATAATAATATTATAGTGAAAAATGAAAAAAATAAGAAAATATTGTATGAATTATTCAAATATTTTTTATTTAAACACAACACACAAAATATATATTCAGAAAAAATTTTTTTAATATAATAAATGTTAATATAAATCTAATATTCTTTAAAATAAAATTAAATTTATTTTAGAATTAATTAGGATAAATCATATTTCGAATGTGAGATAAAAATACTAATGAAGTACAAAAAATAAAATTAAATTTAATTTCCAAAAAAATTATCTAATTCTTTATCCCCTATTCTGTCTCTTTTTCCATTATAAATACTATTATTTTTTGGTTTTATGTTCAAAGGTTCATTCCAGATATTATAATTATCTTCATTAGAATCTTCTTTTGATTTTATTCCATCATATTTAGATTTTTCATTATTTAATGTATCTTCAATCCCTCTAATATCTCTGTTTATTTCTGGATCCATTATATCCTTTTTTCCATTTTCGTTTTCTGCTGTATATAATCCAGATTCCTCGCTTTGCTCTATAATATTTCTGTAATTATCCATAATTTCTTCTTCTTTTTCAAGCAATTTATTATTTTGATTTGAATAAGCATTTATTACTAAACTTGTCAACCCAATAGTTCCTAAAATAATGCTTTTTTTGAAAATATTATCCATTTTTGTCATACCTCCTTTTATTAATTAAAATGTTGTTACTGTGTAGTAAACTGAAATAATATATTAATCTTATTATGGAAAGATTTAAATATTTAATATAAATAATAATATTATAGTGAAAAATGAAAAAAATAAGAAAATATTGTATGAATTATTCAAAAAAGGAAGAATTCAAAACACTGAATTAGCTAAAAAAGTAGGTATATCTAAAGAAACTGCTACTTACAGATTAAATAAACTGGAAAAAACAAATATTTTGAAAAAAATAGTTCCCATTATAAATTATTCTGCATTAGGTCTTCAGATATATAGAGTGCAATTTAAATTAAAGACAAAAGAAAAAAAAGAAGAATTTAAACAATATCTTAAAGGAGTTAAAGGTATAAGTTGGCTTGTAAGCATTACTGGCGACTGGGATGTTGCAGTTTTATTTCTATATAAAAATCACATTGAATTCAAGCATAGGTTGGATGAAATTTTGAATGATAAAGGACATATGGTTAAAAACAAACTTATATCCATAGTTACTTCAATAACCCATTTATCACCTAATTATTTAATTGGAGGAGATAAAATTATATATATAACAGAGGATAGCACTAAAATAAATAATCTTTCTGATAATGAGAAAAAAATAATTATTGAATTAATGAAAGATGGAAGACAATCAGTATTGAAAATTGCAGAAAAACTCAAGATTTCTGCAACAGCAATTACTTATAATCTAAAAGAACTTCGAAAAAAAAATATAATTATGGCATTTAAACCTATAATAAACATAGAATTATTAGGATATGAGCATTTTAAAGTAATGATTCAACTTTATGATCCTTCTAAAAAGAAAATTGTAAGAGAAACGCTTAAAAATTCCCCTAATGTAGTTTATATAACCGAAGCTTTAGGTATTTTTGATATTGAATTTGAAGCAGAATTCGAAAAAAATAAAGAACTTTTGGAACTTATAGAAAAAATCGAAGATAAAGCATTGATTAATAAGTTTGATATTATATATGAAAACAAGGAGGAGCTTATAAACCAATTCCCAGAATGAAACTATCTAATATTATAGGTTTTCCTAAAAGAAGAACCATAAATTCCAAACCTAAAATTTTGATATTCAGTCCTATTAAAGATTTTTCAGAAGTAGCATCAATGCACCTATCAGATTTTGCAGAAATTTATATAGCTGATAAATTAAACGATATTTTTGATTATTTAAAAACTCATATTTTCAAAGTAATAATAATAATTCTTCCATCCCAGATGAAAAATAAAAATGAATATGAAAAGATTTTCAGACTTAAAGATGGATCAGAAAAAGTAAATAATCTTGTTATACTGGATCAGAAACAGTTTGCAGGAGTATGTATAGAAAAAGGAGCAGATTATTTTTTAATAACAGATAATGATGACCTTAGTGAAGATTATGAAAGTACAATGAATGGTGTTTATAGAGGTATTTCATCTATGAATAAAATTAATATTGATGAATTCGTAAAAACATTATATAATATCATGTCAAGAAAACCAAAACAAAAAATTGAAGATATAACAAAAGAAAAAAAATATTTTTATCATAAAGTATTCAAGATATTTGATAAGAGGGCGAAATTTACAGCAGATAAAAATAAAGAAATAAAATTTATCAATAAAAGACTTATATCTTATGGAGCAAAAAATATACTTGATGCCGGATGTGGAACCGGTAGATTATCAATACCTCTTGCAGAATTAGGTTTTAATGTAACGGGCATAGATTTGTCTGAAGATAATATAAAAAAAGCTAATAAAATCAAACCATATAAAAATAATAATCTTACTTTTATTGTAGGTAGCCTAACAACTGATGTCTTTCAATCAAGGGAATTCGATGCTATACTTATGATGTGGCATGTAATTTGCGATTTTAAAGGGAATCATGGAAAACTGATGAGCAAAATTAATTCTTTTTTAAAATTAAATGGTGTCGTGATCATAGACTTTCCTGATAGAATGCCTAATCTACAGATAAATGAAGAAGGTATTTATGAAGATGATGCAGAAGGACTTGCTAAATATATAGGTTATGTTCCCGAACTTGAAACATTTCTTATACTTATGCGTTCAAAAGGTTTTAAAATAAAAGAATATAAAAGATTAAAATGGGGAATCCATAAATATGTAATAGTTGCTCAAAAAGCAGGTTACCTATAAAAAATCATAAAATCCACTGTCACAAATACAAAAATAAATGAGATTGCGAAAAATTGTCAGCCTTCCAGATTAATTTGATTAAATTTACGTTTCTATAATTTGTTTCATTTCTTACCGTAAATTCAAAAAATACTTTAAGGCAATATCATCACTCATTTTATTATAATTGGTAATATTTGACAGAATTAGTCTAGCCAAATTTCTGGGTTTTTCTGTAAGGCAATATAAAAATATAACAATCTTATGTCGTCCACTAACACCTAAAACAATTTAAATAAGTATTCTTTTATATATAATATGGCTGAAGAACAAAATCAGATGAGTACGGAAGAAATTCTTAAACAGCAAAAAGAGCAATGTGTATTTTGCAAAATAATAGCCGGAGAAATATCTACTACTAAAGTTTATGAGGATGAACAAGTGCTAGCTATCATGGATATTAATCCTGCTACTGAAGGACATGTACTTCTAATGCCTAAAGAACATTATCCTATAATGCCTTTGATTCCAAAAGAAACATTCGAACACATGTTCAAGATTTCAAAATACATAGCAAAAGCTACTAAAAAAGGATTCAAATCTTCAAAAACTTCTATTTTTATCGCTAATGGAGGTGTTGCTGGACAGCAATCAACCCATTTTATGATGCATATATTACCAAGGGATGAAGGAGAACTTGATTTTCTTGATGCAATTGGGAATTCAAATGAAGATACAAAAAATATAGAAAACCTTGTATCAAATAATATAAAGGCTTTTGTTGAAAAACAATCTAAAGAAAGTTCTGTAATTAAAAAATTCACACAGGAAAAACCAAAGAAAGAAACTCCTGAGGCTACAGAAGAACAGAAAAAGAAAATTTCAGAACTATATGATAACAATGAAGATTTCAGAAATCTAATTTTGAATGACATTGATAAACTTAAAGAACTTATAAATACAAATCCAAAATGGGGGGCTTTATTTAGAGGTGTTGATGTAGATGCCTTGTCACAAAAATTAAAGGAGGTAGAACAAGCGAAAAATGGCTGAAAAAAATCCGGCAAGAAAATCAGAAAAAGTCATTAACACGAATGTAGAAAAGGAAAAAGGTTATCTTTATTATATAGATGAAGATGGTGATGTATCAAGAGTCCCGGCTAAATGGAATAAAGATCCTCAATTTCTTGAAAAAGTAAAAAATGATAAACCTAAAGTTGACGCTAAACTAATGGCGAAAAAATCAGAGATAGAAGCAAAAAAGGATTTAGATCAAGAAAAGCTACCTCAATTTCTTGAAGATAAGAATGTTGTCTATAATGATCAAGCTGTAGCTGTAACATGTGGAGACAGAAATTTAAATGTAGGCCATCTAAGAGTTTATTCTTTAATAGAAGGAAACATCGAAAAAATTGAAGAAGATTATTTAATACATAATGCTACAATTTCTTCAGTTATATCTTCAATCATTTTTGAAGGACTTAAAGCTGAAGGCACTAATATAATAATTAATGAAGAAAATGAAGTTCTTTGTACATCAGTTATTCCAAGATTTCAAAATGACGGTTTAAATCTTATGTGGGAAATAAATCAAGGAAATCAAGAAAAAATAAAAGATGACGCTAAAAAAATAAAAGATAACCTTGTTTTTGAAGAAGAAAAAGATTTCTCTAAAGTGGATATTGACAAAAATAAGAAAGTTAATATAATTGATAAAGAAAAAATAAACGGTAAAAAACCAAAGAAAAATTATATGATTGATCACCTAAGAAGAACAGGTTAAATAAAAAAATTTAAACTATATCTTCTTCAGCTACAACTAGGAAATCTCCAGTAGCTATAACTGCAGAATAAGGTATTAAAATTCTGTCCTGCTTATCTTTTTCAAGCTCTAATTTTTCAGTATAAGTTGTAGGATTAGTTAAAACAATGTTAATAAGCTCTCCACTTCTTGTTTCGAAAACCAAGTCTCCAACTTCTCCGAATCTTTTTCCTGTCTTTGAGACGACAGTCTTTCCTACTAATGTTTTTGAGAATTTTTTATCTTCTTCAGCCATGATCATTTCCCTCTATTGAGTGCGAACTTTTAATCTTTATTCGCTTTAAAACTTATTAATTAGTTTCATTTATAAATATTTTGCAGGATTATAGTTAATTTGGTTTTTTAATTACAAAAATCATCATTTTTTCAGTTATAATATATAATTATTTACATAGATAATAAAATTTATTTATACTATTCCATTTTTTTCTTTTATAATATTTCTAGGATTTTCTATATCTTTTTTAATTGTTCTTAATAATCCAACAGCCATTTTTCCAACTTCACTATTTCTTTCTTTGAATTCTATCGTTTCTTTTTTTGAAAAATAACCAATATCTTTAGCAAAATCAAACCAGAATTCAACTTCTGCATTTTCAGCTAACATTATACGCAGTTTTGCAAGCGAATATTTTTGTGAACGGTATCCATTCATTTCTGCAAAATTAGCAGGAACTGAAGTAATTGACTTAAAAATCTGATCTCTTAAATAGACATTGTCGAAATTTTTAATTTTTTTTGATACATCAAGTGCTAGCTTGTATGCTTTCTGATAAACAACAAAGTCTTCTTTAGGTTTCATAAATATTGAGAAACCAGTATATTTTATATAATTTTTTTAAAGAAATCCGGAAATATTTCCATTTTATAGTAAATTCTAATTTTTTTGTGAAAAAAAATGGGAACGATGGGACTTGAACCCATGACTTCCAGATTTCTTATATAAGTATTTTTAACTTACACCTTCAGTCTGGCGCTCTCCCAACTGAGCTACGTTCCCTTAAAAATAAGGGTCAAAAAGCTTTGTTTAAAAATATTACTATTAAAAATTAAATTATGTCATTATCAACAGCAAATTTCGTATCATCAGAAATCTTTTCTTCTTTCTTTTCTTCCTGACCTGGAGTCACTTCCATATTACCAAATTTTCCTGCTGAAACACTTTTTCTTCCCTGGAATTCATTTGTCCATCCTTTAGTTATTTTAACTTTATCTCCTGTTTTCACTTTATTAATATCATCATTCCATAATGTAAGACCTATACTTCCAGAATCATCTTCAATAACTGCATCAGCTACATTAAGTTGCCCTTCTCTTACAGATCTTGTTTCTCCTATAGATTTTACTTTACCTTCAATAACATCAAAACTTTTCTTTGCTTCTAATTCACTTATTTTTGCCATATATTACACCTCAAATTCTTAATCACTTTAACTTTGTTAAAGTTCAAGGAATTTTCAATTCCGCATATGCACCGCAAATTCGGAGTATCGCGAAAGCGGATACCCGGATTTGCACCGGGGATGCCCGCTCTGCAGGCGGGTGCTTTACTACTTAGCTATATCCGCATATTATGAAAAAAGCAAAAAAACCCTCTTTTAAAAATATTCTTATTTTTTTGGCGCATTCATAAAAATAAAAGATATTGCGAACAAATAATTTATTTTCTTAGGACAAACTTGATTATAATCTGCAATCCTGTAAGTCATTTTACTCCTTACCGCAAATTCAATAATTACTTCAAAAGAATATGATTACTTATTTTATTTTATTTTATTTTATTTTATTATATTATTTACTAACCACCCAAAGAATTATAAATGATGGGAAATCACAATCTATATGGCAAAAAAGAAAGATAAAAACTACCAGCCTCAAGAAGTTACAAGAGTGCCTCTACCTAAAGGCAACCAAGTTATGGGTATTGTTGAGCAAAGAGTTGGCGGTAGCAGAATGTATGTGAAATGTTTCGATGGTAAAACTCGCCTATGTAGAATACCTGGTAGGTTGAAAAAGAACCTCTGGGTTAGAGAAAGAAATGTTGTAATTATCGAACCCTGGGAATTCGGAGGAGATGAAAAAGGAGATGTTATCTGTAAATATAGACGTAATCAGGTTGAATTTCTTAAAAAAAAGGGTTATCTTAAATCAATAGATTTTTCTGAAGAATTTTAATCACTTAAAAATCTTCTATATTTTTCTTTTTAGGTATTGCTGAAGGACTTTCCCCTCCATGCCAAGTTATTCTAGGCCTTACTCTTACAGGATACATTTTTTCATTATTATCATCGAATATAAGTCCAGCCCCTTTTACTCTTGGAAGATTATCAAGTTCCATATCTAACCCCGAACGCATATAACTTTGCATAAGTGTACTTAATGCATCTATATCAACTTTAGCAGTAATACGATGAGAAAGAAAAATATCTGATTGTGTCATAACATCAGTATGTATTTTTCCGGGTTGTTGTGTAGCTAAAATCAAACTTATCCCGGGTTGTCTCCCTTCCCTTAATATTGTTTTTAAGGGACCTGAAGCTGAAGTTTTGCTATTTTTAGGAAGAAATTCATGAGCTTCATCCAAAACAAGCCACACTAAAGGATTTTTATCTTCATTATTATTATTTTCACCAAAAAAATGAACTTTATTATTAATATCTGAATACTCTTCATCTTTTCTCGATACCATTCTTTGAGAAAATAATTTCTGACTGATAAGTCCAAGAACTAAAGATTTTACATTCCACCCATTAGGCATTGTAGCATAACAGCTTACATCCAAGACGGTTACTTGACCCCCTTTAGCCAATTCTTTAAGATGAGTACCTTCTTTTTTAAAAACTCCCCATTTGTTTGCATTTATAAAATGATTTTTTACTGCTTCTCTGACATATCTTTCTGAAGTATCATCTTTATCCACTTGAGCAATTATATCATCAATATCATAAGTTTCACCATTTTCTTTGAGCATATCGATTACTTTATCTATAAGTACCCCATAAGGATCATTTTCATCAAAATCAAAGGCCATGCACCAATCAGAACCTGAAAGATCAGAAACAGGTATTGTGAAAGGGGAATCGGTAGGTATACCTTTTTTCTTATATTTATAATAAAAATCTTCAGGAGTATATATTTTAACATCTTGTCCTTCTGGTTTTAAACCCCAGTCTTTAAGAAGATCTTCATCTTTTAAGTTAGGATATTTCATAGTCCAGTAAATACCCATAGTATCTACTAGTATTATTGATAAATTATTAGATATCTCTTTTGGAAGTGATGAAAGACCTTCAGCTATAACACCCAAGGTGTAAGATTTTCCCCCTCCTCTTTTTCCACAGACAAAAACGACATGAGATCTTGCAATGTCCATATAAACATTATTTGAAAGAGAAGTGGTTTGTCCCATTTTTACATAATGTTTAGCTAATAGCAGAGTCCCCTTTTTACCTAATTTTTCTAAATCTGATTTTTGTCTTCCAACAACTATGTCATACATATTTTAATATTTGTATGTTTTACTTTTAAATTTTACTTTTAGAAATAGAAATTTTAAAAAAATGAAAAATTTATAAAGGGTTTGAAATCACTTCAATTTAAGAGTCTGCCCGGGTGGTGTAGTCCGGCCAATCATCCTGGCTTTTCGAGCCAGGGACTCGGGTTCAAATCCCGGCCTGGGCACTTTTTTTCTAGAATGTTTAAAGAAGCAATATTTATTTTTAGCTATAAGCAATAAAAATATTTATATATTTATCTTGGATATAGTAATAATATTCTGAATGTAAAGAATTAATTGAATAAATTGTAAGAGATTTTAATCCTTATACTATCCTGAAAATTTAATAAATATAATATGGAAAAAATTAGATTAAATTAATTATAAATTTAGTATTCCGAAAATCATACGTATTTTTTATGGAAATTTATTGATATTTTCTTCTGAGTCTAGATTAAGTATTTTTTTATATTCTTAAATAAGTATATTTTACAAATAGTGAACGACACAAGATTGTTGTATTTTTATGTTTCCTTGCAGAAAACAAAGAAATCTGGTTAGACTAATTCTGTTAAATTTCGTAATAGTTAAATCATGAGTTTTTAATTATTCTGTGCGATATATAATTTATTTTATTTATATCTTTGATTAAAATTCCATTAAACTTATATATTAATTTATAATATTCAGTTATTATGGGAAAGATAAATGTTAAAATGATAATATTGTCGTTAATAGCAATTATTTTCCTAATCTTAACTTTCCTTATAAATTGGTTATTTATTATACCTGCAGTTATTATTTATTGGATCAACCAAAGAGAAATAAATAAAGTACATTCACAAAAATAAGTAATATTGGCGAGTAATTATTTTTTTCCGGCTAATTATATTTAATTTTTGCTTCTGTAAATCGTTTTACTCCTTACCGCAAATTCTAATATTTCTTCAAGGCAATATTATCGCTCATTTAATTTTATGTGCTATTATAGTAGACGACATAAGATTGTTATATTTTTATATTGCCTTGCAGAAAACCCAGAAATCTGGCTAGACTAATTCTGTCAAATTTCGTAATAGTTAAACCATTAGTGTTTAATTATCCTGCGCCATATAAAATATATTTTATTGACCAATTACTTTGTGCTGACACTATTAATAGATAAAATTTAAAAACAATTTTTTATTTTCTTTTAACATGATTAATCAAGTGAAAACTTTTTTGTTGCTTTCTGCCCTTACAGCAATATTACTTTTTGCAGGGCAAGCTTTAGGAGGTATGACAGGTCTTATTTTAGCAATTATAATAGTTACAGGTATGAATTTTGCTAGTTATTATTGGTCAGATAAAATTGCTTTAAAGATGTACAAAGCAAAAAAAGTTTCAGAAAAAGATTATCCAGAACTACATAGTATTGTTAAAAAGCTTTCAAAAAAGGCAAAAATCCCAGTACCTGATGTTTATATAGTTCCAAGCAATCAAGCAAATGCTTTCGCTACAGGAAGAAATCCTAAAAACGCTTCAGTAGCTTGCACTCAAGGCATAATGAATGTTCTTACGAAAGAAGAACTGGAAGGTGTTCTTGCACATGAAATCAGCCATGTGAAAAACAGAGATACTTTGATACAGACAGTTACAGCTACAATTGCAGGTATTATTGGTTTTTTAGGGACTATGGCAAGATGGGGAGCTATTTTCGGAGGTTTTGGCAATAATGATGATGATGGAGGTATTATTGGTATTCTTGTTTTATCCATTGTGGCTCCTTTAATGGCTGTAGTAATACAAATGGCTATTTCCAGATCAAGAGAATATATGGCGGATAATAGTGGAGCTGAAATTTCTGGTAATCCTAAACACTTGGCTAGTGCTCTTAAAAAAATTAATAATTCAGTTAAAAAACATCCTTTAAAATTTGGAAGCTCTAGTAGCTCAAGCTTATTTATTTCTAATCCTTTTAAATCAAGCGGACTTGTTAATCTTTTGAGCACTCATCCACCTATGGAAAAAAGAATTAAAAAATTGGAGAATATGTGATTTATTTTCTTACTAATCTGAATGAAGTTGTTTTTCCAATCGAATATCCGTATTCTAATGTTATAGAAATGGGAGCAGTGTAAGGCATCTGGTGAATATTTACTGGCTCTACAGGATAACATCTCACTTTTGCTTCATTATCTTTTAGCTTTATATTTTCTCTTTCACATTTCATAGGAACTCCTGAAAGTTTTATTGAATCTATCTTAAATGTATTCATTGAAGTTGCAGTATTTCCTGAATATGAACAAGGTTTTCGATATTCATTGTAAGGCAGAATCATACCTCTCCCATTGTGTCTGAAAGTTATATCGAAATGAGGTGTCGCCAGATTTTCATCAGAAGGTATTATTTTCATATCTATTGAAGATATCCCTAAAGGAGACCCCTGTCCGTTATAACTAGGATCATAAGCTTCACATACTTTTTCCCCTGAATCTTTAGAGGTTTTGTAGTCTGTATCTATACATATATTATCGCTTAATTCTGTTTTATATTGGAAACAGGATCTTATAGAAATAGGAACATCATTTTCAAAACTTTGAGAAGATAAAGGACGAGTCCTTCCTTCGAAAAAAATAGTCTTTTCTTGACCTTCAGGGTTATATTCATTTCTTCCTTCTAGTTCTATATTTTTACTGTTTCCTGTATATAGATTAAGATAATCTTCATCTGTGCTTATAGATATAAGCCCTCTTTTTATGTTATAGGCACCTTTGTTTTTAAGATTTATTCCGATTGCTATACTTGAATCTTCAAGTATTTCATCAGGAGGATTTCCAGGAATGAATCTCATTATTAAAGAATTGTAGCCTTTTCTGTGATCTTCTTTTGCAATAGGACCGAAGTCTGAACATGAGGTCAAAAGGAATGTCATTAAAATCAATGTTATAATTATATTAATTTTTTGTTTCATTCTGTACCTCTTCTGTGCTGAATTTTCCTTTTTCATATCCATCAGCAAGGTTTATTATGTATCTAGCTTCATGACATACATCAGAATCGGGGCAATAAAATTCACTTAATGCGCAATCTATATATAAGTTGTCATAAGAAGAACATTCGTTTCCCAGTATTTTAGAAATGTATTTTTTTGCAATCTCGATACTGTTCTCTTCCATCCTTGTAACACTTAAATCTTCCCCTGTTGCATATTTAGATATTTCAGAATTTATACCTGCATCCCCTATTCTCCCATCACTTTCACTACCTGTTCTGTAATGATAAGCCACTAATCCTTTTAGAACTGGAGAATTGCTTAATTCATCTTGAAGTTCAGATATTTTCCATTGTGAATTATCAGCCATCTTAGATACACTTAATTTGATATCCTTATCATCAGTTACTAAAGATGTTTTGTATGAACCAATCATATTAAAATCTTCATTACCAGATTCATAATTTTCATTTTCCATGACTGCAAAATTATTTTTTACTTTTATAGAATATTCATATGAAAGACTGGATCTGAAATTTTTATAGACCGGTATCATCTGGCCTGAGAGGATAGAAGTACTTGTCGTTTTTACTTTACAAGCCATGCCTGTATCTTCTTTGAAATATTTTTTTAGATCATCTTTTTCGAATGATTCTTTATCAAGTTTATAATGTATGTATTTGTCACAATCTATTTTACATCTTTCGTTTTCTCCGCATAATTGCTTGCATTCTTGCGGACCCATTGCTTTCATAGGGAATGTACAAGCAAAGGAACCATCGGGTTTTTTACTTAAAGAAAATTCTTCAGGTAAGGCTATATAAAAAAAATCAAGTTTCTCTAATCCCCCATTAAAATTGTTATAATTATTATTACTTATTGAATAGATTAATGTAAGTATGTTTTCTCCTTTATTAAGCTGGTGTACCAAACCTTCTTTAGCAATTTTAAGATTTATCGGACCAGTAGTATATTTACCTGATTGATATTCACGAGGGATCTCATAGTAATCCACTACATCGAAGTTTGACATGCTTGATTTCAACTTTTCAACTTCTTCCCCTGGTACAAAAGCTCTTGAAAGATAAGAATTGGTTATATAATCAAAACTTATATCAAATATAATGTTGTAACTTCCTGGTTTTGTAAGAACATCTTCTTCAAATTCACAAACTAAAGTTTCAGAATTATCACCATATAATTCAAATTCATCAGCAAATAATTTTCCTTTTATTTTTTTATTGTCATAAGTTCTTTTAGCATAACATTCACTTTCTATAGGTATTTTTATATCCAGTTTTTCAGACGAAATAGGTAGTTTTGCAGTGAGCATATCTCCTTGATATATCTTGTTTTTGGAGGCAGTCAATAAGCTTATTTCACCGACATCTATCCCTAAACCTTTTATATCAGAATTCGCGTCGACTGTTTCTTCATAGCTCTGTCCTGTAGTAGCATAATGATATTGTTGTTTCGCGAATTGAGTACTTTTGTTTCTCGCGTCTTGCACACCTTGTTTAATGGTTGAAGGAGTACTTACAATAGTTTTTACTACCTTATCTATAATATTGTTTATCATTTCCTGTTGTTGAGATGATATGGTTCCTGTATAATAATCAAGCTCATCCATAGCTACATCAGGCAAAGAACTTATTACAAAAAATGCTGCAAATACAACAACTGATATTTCTATGATATTAGTTAATAAATTATTCTCATGTGATGAGAAAGCCAGCATTAATATAGGTCCGCCATATCCAAAAAGCATTAAAATTACCATTAAAAATTCTGGTAAAAAATTAAGAGATGGACTTATCATATTTACTAAATCAGATATTTTATTACCTATTGTCGGAGCAAAAACACCTATTAATGTTATTGTTATTCCCCATCTAGTAAAAGTTTTCTGATCAAAGCTTCCTTTCAATACATAGAAATAAAGTATTAAAAATACAATATAAGAAGTTAGTTTTAAAGAGGCATTAGATACGATGAAATTGAAATAGCAAACTGTACATGCTAAAAGAAACATTAAAGACCATTTCATAGCTGAGGTTGATTCTTTCATAGTTCTTCCTAAAGCTTTTGTTCCTGCATAACCTGCACCCAATGCAACCCCTGTTCCTGCAAGAGTTTTTTTTGTACCTAAAGAAAAACCTTGAGGCATCTTGCTGAATATTTTTTTTCCTTTTTGTTTTAAAGAACTTAATCTGCTCATCATAAAGACCTTTTAATCATTTGTAACATCTACTATTGTTTCAACCAGTTTAAAATCATTTTTAGGGATTATACGAACATAATTATTACCTGATTCCACAAATCTGCTTATATCTTTTTTAACTTCATCATCATAAGTATTTATTCCCATCTCGTAACCATTTATGTTCAAAGTTGCTCTTTTTTTATCATTGTCATCTACAAATTTGACAGTCAGTTCAACTTCATATTCATCTTTTATCTCATAATATTCATCAATTGTATTTGTAGTATCATATCCATCACAATCAGGATCCTCATCTTCACCTTCATAACCTCCTGGACAAAGTTTGCATTGATCATTTGAAACTGTTTCCATACAGATTCCTGATACTCCGTTTTTAGGTAAATCTGAACACCAGAATCTACCTGAATCATCTTCAAGACAACAATCTTTGTCATAATATATTGAACATCCTTCAGGACATTCTCCATCAGTGTTATCACCACACAAATCTTCAAAATCTTCGTGAGGATCTCCTGATTCATCTTCATAACCTGAATCGCATCTGTCATAATTGTATTCATCAACTCTTCCGACACATCTATCATTATTATTGAAAGTAGGGATATCGCACCAGTAACCATTACCTGAGTATTCTATGAAACAACAATCTTTATCTATATCCTCATCACAATTATGAGGACATATTCCATCATATTCGCCACATACAGCTTCTTCTTCAGTTTCTTCTATAAACATATCTTCTTTTAGATTGAAATAATATATAAGTTCATCATTCTCTTCCATTTCTGTCCTTACAATAATCCGGTCTATGAGGTAGCTGTCTTTAAGTGTAGCAAACTGAAGCTTATTAGTCCCTGATTTAAGATAAGTTTTAGGTATGTTCAGCATATTCAAAACTTTACAATCAGGTATCTGATCCATTAATGTCTTACCATTAACTTTAACTAATAACTCCCCTACAGAATTCTGGTTGCATGAAGGATAGAATTTTAATTTAGCGTTTTCAAGGAATTTATATTCAGAAGGGCTTAATTCGAATATTGAAAGGCTTTCTTGAGCGCTTCTTTCAGTAACATCACCGAATATTTTGAAATTATCAATAATATATTCATTCTTTTTCCAGAATGCCCATCCTACTTCATTAGTTTCTATTTTTATAATATTACTTCTTTTGAGCATCGCTTTAGGTATTTTTATGGGTTTAAAACCATCTTTCCCAAGATCCTCACTGAAAAGAACATTGTTGTTGAGAGTTATGGTCAATACACCGTGCGATTTTTTAGGATTCAATGAAAGATATACATTTTCAGTTGCTTCTATATTATCAATGTGGAAAGGTATTATTTTATCTACTTCTTTCCGGAAGCTATTAGATACAAAGAATGTTGCGTCTTCTGCAAATATTTTAGAGTTTGTTCTTGTTCTTAAATTTACTGAAGGTAAGGAGTGCTCTTCCTCTTCTTCTATTTCATCAACATAACCAGGTCCGTCAAAGCGGAATTTCCCATTTTTTGAGTAATCATCATCCTGATCTTCTTGGTTATTACTATCATATGAAGGAAGTTCATTGTTCGATAAAAGAGCTTCTCGATCAGCAGGAGGTATTGTCGTCACATATATTATAAGACTTAGTGCTATTACAATTATAAGGACTGATGCACCTACAGCTCCTGCTTTTTTATCTTTCATCATTTTCTCTTATTTGCATTTTATGTCATTGCCTATTTAAAACTCTTTCTATTTAAACGGTTCAATTATTTATATTTATTCATTATATAATAATTACATATATTTAAATAAGTTAAATAAGATTGATTGATATCAGTTATTAATATTAATATATTAAATTTATAAAAAAGAGGATTATCAAATGGAAAAAGAAAAAGAGTTTATTCTATGGTTCGATCAAACAGGAATTGAAGATGTACCCCTTGTGGGCGGAAAAAATGCCAGTCTTGGCGAAATGTATAAAAATCTGACACCAAAAGGAGTTAAAATACCTAATGGTTTTGCAGTTACCGCTTATGCTTACAGACATCTTCTTGAAAAAACGGGCGCAAAAGATAAAATTAAAAATATTCTTTCCGATCTTAACAATAATGATATAGAAGATCTTGCTAAAAAAGGTAAAGAAGTAAGGAAATTAATTAGAAATCTAGAATTCCCAGATGAATTGTCAGAGAAAATAAAAGAAGCTTATGATAATATACAAAAACAATATGGTGAAGGATGTGATGTTGCTGTAAGAAGTTCAGCTACTGCAGAAGACCTTCCTGATGCAAGTTTTGCAGGTCAACAGGAGACTTATCTAAATATAAGAGGAATTGATGAAGTAATAGATGCTTGTAAAAGATGTTTTGCTTCGCTTTTTACAAATAGAGCAATATCATATAGAGAGGACAAAGGTTTTGATCACTTTTCAATCGCCTTAAGCATCGCTGTCCAAAAAATGGTAAGATCAGATCTTGCTTCATCAGGTGTTATGTTCTCTATTGATACAGAGTCAGGTTTCAAGAATTCAGCTTTTATTACAGGTGCTTATGGACTTGGAGAAAATGTTGTGCAAGGTGCAGTTAATCCGGATGAATTCTATGTTTTTAAGCCTACATTAAGAGAAAATAAAAAACCTATTCTGATGAAAAAGGTAGGTGAGAAAGAAGTTAAGATGGTCTATACGCATGACCACAAGCATCCTACAAAAAATATTAAGGTAGCTCCGGAAGATAGAAAAAGACTTTGTTTAAGTGAAGAAGAAGTTCTTGAACTGGCAAAAATGGCAGTTAAGATTGAAGATCATTATTCTGAAAAAGCAGGTCATATAAAACCTATGGATATGGAATGGGCAAAAGACGGTATTTCAGGTGAGATATTTATTGTTCAGGCAAGACCTGAGACTGTGCAATCAGTTAAAGATAATTCTGTTCTTAAAAGTTATAGACTTGAAGGAGATGGTAATGTATTAATAAAAGGTAAATCTGTAGGAGAAAAGATAGGTAGAGGTAAAGCTCATGTTATAAAAGATGTGCATAATATAAAGAATTTCAAGAAGGGAGAAGTTCTTGTTACAGATATGACTGATCCTGATTGGGAACCTATAATGAAAATAGCTTCTGCAATTATTACAAATAGAGGAGGAAGAACTTGTCATGCAGCTATTATAAGCAGAGAACTAGGGATTCCTTGCGTTGTAGGTACGAATAATGGAACAGAAGTTCTTGATAATGGAAAAGATATAACTGTTGATTGTTCTCAGGGTTCTGAAGGATATGTATACGAAGGACTTGTAGATTTTAAAGTGGATGAGATGAAGCTTGACAGTATGCCTAAAACAAAGACTAAAATAATGATGAACATAGGATCTCCTGAACAAGCTTTTGAACAAAGTTTTATTCCTAATTCAGGTGTAGGTCTTGCAAGAGAGGAATTTATTATTAATTCATATATTAAAATCCACCCACTTGCTTTATTAAAATTTAATGAGATTGAAGATGAAGAAACAAGAAATAAAATAGAGGAATTGACTGAAGGGTATGATAATAAAGAAGATTATTTTGTGGACAAGCTTGCTGAAGGTATTTCTACAATAGCAGCTGCTTTCTATCCAAAGAAGGTTATTCTTAGGTTATCTGATTTCAAATCAAATGAATATGCAAATCTTATTGGTGGAGATAAATTTGAACCTGAAGAAGATAATCCTATGATTGGATGGAGAGGTGCTTCAAGATACTATTCAAACAAATATAAAGAAGCTTTCGGTCTTGAATGTAAAGCAATACTTAAAGCAAGAGAGATAATGGGACTTACTAATCTTCATATAATGGTTCCATTCCCGAGGACCGTTAAGGAAGCTCATGATGTGATATGGACTATGGGTGAATTTGGTCTTGTAAAAGGTGAGAATGGATTAAAAGTTTATGGTATGTGTGAAATACCTTCTAATGTTATACTTGCTGATGAATTTCTGGATGTTTTTGATGGATTTAGCATAGGTACAAATGATTTGACACAATTACTCCTAGGTGTTGATAGGGATTCAGAACTTGTGGCTAATGTATATGATGAAAGAAATGATGCTGTCAAAAAAATGGTCAAGTGGGTTATTGAGACTGCAAATTCTAAAGGTAAGTATATAGGTATATGCGGACAAGCACCATCGGATTATGTGGAATTCGCAGAATTTGTAGTTGAATGCGGCATACATACTATGTCTTTAAATCCTGATACTATTATCAAGACTACTTTAGCTGTAGCAGAACTTGAGAAAAAATTAGGTATCAATCCAAAAGATTGATTTTTTTATTGTTATTTTTGGATAAAATTTATTTTTAATTAAAATCAAAGAGATATTATTGAATAATCATTTTTTAGATTTTTTATCATTTCTTTTTTTTGTCTTTTTTTCATCGACTTCTTCGAAGAATATATTGAAAAGGAAATCTTTTATCTGTTTTGTTGCTTTAGAAGAATTATTTTTTGTTTTAGGATTTTTTAATTTTAATTCATTAAGTATTTCTTTCTTAATTTTTTCTTTGAACAAAGTATCAAGCTCTTCACTTTTTTTCTTTAGCTCTTCATCTATATATTCTTTATAGGTTTCATTGTTCTTTTTTATTTCATCCACTTTTTTGTGTATATTTTTATTCTCACTTTCAAAAGCAGTTTCCATCTCTTCTTTGAAATCTTTAAATGATTTATTTATCTGATCTGTGGAAGAATCGGTTTTTTCCTTAATTTCTTTTTTGAAATTTTCAATATCTTTATTATTTTTCTGGATATTTTCATTCAATTTTTTGTCATTTTCCTGAATTCTTGAAGATACGAGATTTTTTTCATCTTCTAATTTCTGGTCTAATGCATCATTGGATTTCTTGATTTCTGTATCAATTTTTTTATCGATATTATCTTGGTAAGAAAATTTCCCTATTTCTTTTTGAATCGTCTTAATTTTTTTAGAATTTGAATTTATTTCATTTAACTTATTTGAAAGTTTATTTTTAAGATTTAATACTTTCTCATTTTGCTTTTCTGTTTTGGATAATTTGTTTTTTATTTCAGAGTTTTCTTGAGCTAATTTTTCATTTTGTTTATTTGTCTTTTCTATAGATTCATTTAGTTTATTATTATTTTTATTCAATGTTTCTATATCTTTTTCGACTGATTCAAAATTTTTTTTTAATGAATTTAAATCATTGTTCAGATTGTCAGTTTTATCATTGACGAATTCTTTTATTTTCTTTTCTGTGTTTGTGAATTTATTTATGGTTTTTTTAATGTTTTCTTCACTTTGTCTTGAGGTTTCATCTATATCAGATCTTAATGAGGAATTTTTAATTTTTTGATCTTCAAGAAAGTTATTTATTTTTTCTTCAATTTCAGAATTATTTACTTCCATTGCTTTTTTTAGTTTATGAACATTTTTTTTTACTTCATTAATGTCATTTTTTACTTTTGAAAAGGCGTTTGCAATTTTTTTTTCATCATAAACCATGTTCTCACTAAAAAATGTTGAAATTTAAAAGGTTTATAAATTTGACGGAAACTTAGTAGGCGACATAAATAAAGTATATTTTTTTGTATATTTTTTGCGAGAAAAATTTTGCTTTCGCAAAATTTTCGGTGTTGATTTTCAGATGTTAGATAGCAGATTGTTCATCAAAATTTATTTTTATGAACTCAAAGAATCTCTGATTCTGCAGAGGTTAACCGGAAAAACTGCAACGAAAACCGATGGTGCCGTGCGAGTTCGACGGAGCGATGTGCAAGTTCAAGGCGAACACGCCTGCGAGGTCCTCGAACAAGTAGTTGCCGCCGCGCTGGAAGGCATGTATGTTAGTTCCTGCTGGATATGAATCATCTGCATCTGGATATATTTTTCCCATACCATTTGCCGAAGTCCATGCTAAATTAGAGGGACCTAAAAGTTTTTGACTATATGCTCCCCAATCAGTTATAGCACTATATTCTTGCCAACCTGTAGGTTCAGGCATATTTACACATGAAGGAACATAACCTCCATTACAATCTATAGTTTCATCAACCCAATTAAACACATTACCACTCATATCCCAGATCTCTTCTCCATTTGAAAGATAGAGCATTCTTTTATCTCTCCCACCACTTTCACATGTAGTATCATCTCCAGATATA
>JBNJGI010000020.1:0-19087 GCA_051819685.1 Nanobdellota archaeon
CCATAAGGTGATGTTCTTGGTTTAAAAGCTCCGCCCCTTAACATATCTGCTCCTGCATTCTTTACATTTTCAGCAATTTCTAGTGTTTGTTCTTTGCTTTGCACAGCACATGGTCCTGCTATAACTACTGTTTTTCCATTTCCTATTTCTACATTCCCTATATTGAATCTGGAAGTTTTAATGTTCCCCCTGAATTCTTCTATATTTTCTCTTGCAATTAACTTATAACCAACATTCGATTGTAAAGGATGAGCTCTTTCTACAAATTCATAAGAAGCTATTGTTTCAAATAAAGATATTTTATCACTTTCATCACCTATAACATAAATTATAGTATCAAATTGTCCTTTAGTTACACGATATTTCAGTCCAGATTCATTTATTATTTTTGTTATCTTCCCTATATTTTCTTCAGTTGCCATACCTCTTTTAATCAATATCATTATTTCACCTTCAATAAAATCTTATACTTTCCAGATTTATAAATTGTCAGTTATTTTTATATTTAATGAAAATTTTTATAAACAAGAAATATTTATAATAACAAGAGGTAATTAAAAATGAAATTAAAAATTTTAATATTAACAGCAATTGTGCTTATATCATCTTTTGCTTTTGCTGCAGAAAATGGAAAAGATATTAATGATGTAAAAGGAAATGGAAATATAGATAAAATAATTAATGAAAAAAAATCTAATTTGACAAAAGAAATTCTTGATAAAAAATCAGATATGATAAAAGGATTTGATAATAATAGTAAAAAATTTGACAGTAATAAAAGTGTTGACGATTCTCTTGGAAAAATAATTTCTAAAAATAATTTTAACAGATCCAAAATAAGAGAAAAAGTCAATGAGTTTAAAAAAGAAATTCAGGAAAAGAATAAGTCTTTTAATAATAGAGAAAAAAATAGGAATAAAATGAGAGTTGCAGCTAGAACTCTTGCAAAAATGGAGAATTTTACAGGTAAAGTAGGTCATAACATATCCCAGATAGCGCGTGAATTTAATAATTCAATGAATAAGACTTATCAAGCTGAAGAAAAAATTAGAAAAAGGAATAATTTCTCAAGATTTTTTTTAGGAGGAAATGAAAAATCTGCTGAAAAAATTGAATCTCAAGTAGAGAAAAACAGAAAAAATATTGAAAAACTTAAAAGATTAAAGAATGAAGTTAATGAAGAGATAAAACCTTTTATGCAAGAACAGATTAAAGAGATGGAAAAAGAGCAGGAAAGGTTAAATAATTTGGCAAGAAAAGAAAAGAAAAATAAAGGCCTTTTTGGTTGGATATGGAAATAATTTGATTTAATTTTTTATTTTATGTGTATTTTTTAGTTTACGACACAAATAAAATGTTTTTTAGCTGGCTATGTTCACAAAAAATTTTTAAATATCAAATATAATTTTCTATTTGATAATGAATACATTGAATGATTACTTAAATGTTTTGAAAACATCTAAACAAAAGAAAAAATTTCTTCATTCAATTTATGAACCAGGAAAAGAAGATGTTGCAAATGCTTTACTTTCTTTAGATCCTGATAATAGATCTATTCTTATAAAAGAAATGATGTATTTTAAAGAAAAGGATAAAGATAAATTCATTTCTTATGGAATCAAATTCATAGATAATTTTATAGGTAAATTTCATTTGGATTATGGAACTTCTTTAGATATTATAAAAGAAGATAATGAATTAATTGAATATTTTTTATCAAAAGTTAACGACCCCCATAATGTTATAAGAAAAAGAAATGCAGCTGATTTCGCGAAAAGATTAGGAAGAGATGATATTAGAAAGAAAGTTTTGGAGGAAATTATTGAAGATGGAAGTGAAAAAGATTCTCATCAAAAAGCTAAGGCTGCTGAAGAGTTAGAAAGATTTAATGAATCGATTGATTTTTATATTAATGCAGCTGAATCTTTTACCGAGGTTATTCCAAAAGCACTTCAAATAGCAAAAGAACATGTTCCTGAAAAAGTTAATGGAGTTGCAGAAAAAGGTTTTGAGGGATTTTCTGATATACATAATAATTTCAGTTTATATGCAGAATGTGCAATTATATTAGATGAAAAAGAGAGAGCTACTAAAGTTGTCAAAAAGAAATTGAAAAAAATCAATAAGAAGTATGAATTAGGTTTACATTATTATTTCAAAAATATTGTTGATTCTATGGTCATTTTAAATATGGAAGATGAGGCAAGAGAATTCATAAGTGAACTTGAACAAAATTTTGAAGCAACTAATCCCGAGGATTTTAGAGAACTATATATGAAAATAGGAGATTCTGAAACTGCAAACACTTATTTTCGTAGAAAAATTGATCAATTAGATCCCGAAGAAAATCCAGAAAATGTTATTGAAGCGATAGATGAATATTACGAATTAACAGAGGATGAATCTGTTTTAGATAAGAAGTTTTCAGCTCATCTGGAAATAGGAGATTATAAAGGAGCTTCTGAAGTAAAGCAAATACAAGGATATCCTTCTGATGCTGAGTTATTGAAAGAAATGGGAAATATGAAAATTTAAATTAGGAATTGATTTTCTACAATACCTCATATATATCTTTTATTACTTCTTTTGCAGCCTCAATTCTTTCTTCTTTTGTTTTATATCCTGTTATTGCCCTTCCTACAACAAGTATTGAACTACTATCTTGTATCGCATTTCCAGGGGTAAATACTCTTTTCTGATCATCACCTTTTTTTCCGGAAGGGGATTTTATACCAGGAGTTACATACATAAAATCTGAAGGCATTTTATCCTTTATTGCGTATAAATCTGCGGCAGAACATACAATTCCATCCAATCCTGCTTTTTCAGATAGTTTTGCCAAAGAAAGCACTTGATCTTCAACTTTTCCTGGTATATTAAGCTGGCTGTTCATTATTTCTTCATTTATGCTTGTAAGTATTGTTACAGCAAGTATCTTAGGTGTATTTTTTGATTCTTTGACTCCTTCTGCTGCAGCTTCCATCATTTGTTTTCCTCCTGATGCATGTACATTAAACATATATACTCCAAGATCTGCTGCAGCTTTAGCAGCGCCTTTTACAGTGTTAGGTATATCATGGTATTTTAGATCAAGAAATACTTTATTACCATAATCCTGGACTAATTTTATAATTGAAGGTCCGAATTTCGTATAACTTTCTTTTCCTATCTTGAACATTCCTACATAAGGACTTAGTTCTACCAGTCTTTCTTTGATTTCTTCTATTGTGTTAAGTCCGTCTAAAGGAAGGCATATCTTATCTTTCGCAATTTCCCATTTTTCATCTATTTCCATTATTATCACCTAAATTGAATGCTTTTTTTATGTTATAATATGTCATTTTTTTTATTGTTTCTTCTTTGACACCTATTGAAGGTAAGAATTCTTCTATAAGTTTTTTGTAAAGATATAATGAAGGGTATCCTGAAGGGTGTCCTGAATGAAGTTTTTCTCCTATGGCGTGTGGTGCATGGTCTGTTTCAATCCAGTCAATTTCATCATTTGCTAAAGCTTCTCTTAAGGCTTTAACATTTTTTTTATTCCTTAAAGGAGGATTCATTTTGTATAAAAGGCCATGATTACCTTCTAATCTGGATTCATCCCATAATATGTGATGAGGTGTCATCCCACATGTTATTTTGAAGCTGATTTCTGAATCTCTTACTTTTTTTATTTTTTCTAATGAATCAATACAAGAAAGATGGCATATATGCAGAGTTCCTTCAAATCCCGCTTCTTTTGCAAATTTTATCTGATCATTAACTGATTTTATTTCTGCTTTTTCAGGTCTTGAAAGAGCATGAGTCAGGGGTTTATCAGGGTTGAATTTAATTTCACCCATATGTGCTTCTTTTTCACAATGCACTGCAATAACACCTTTGTAGTTTTTTTCTGCAAGTTTATTGTAAACTTTCTTTTGTTGTTCTTCTTTTATAAGTGCAAGATTACCGGTTGATTTTCCTGCAAACATTTTAAGTCCTATTACATAAGGGTTTTCTCGTACGAGTTTTATAGCTTCATAAATCTGCTTTTCTTCTTCTGTTACACCTATATATAATCTGTATCTTTCTTTTTGTTTTTCAGGGACAATTTTAAGTCTTCTTTCTATATCTTTTTCGTTTAATATTGGTTCGGGTGTATTAGGCATATCGAATACTATTTCTATATCCTGTTTTGAAGCGAGTTCAAGCCCGTGTTTTATTGTTTCTTTATAACTTTGAGATTCATCCCTGAAATGTACATGAGGATCTATTTTTTTATATCCCATTCTTATCCTCTTTGATAAAAGGTCCATCAACACACATCCTTTTTCCATTTTCTGTAGCGCAACTTCCACATATCCCAACACCACATTTTGTCGGATATTCAATTGAACTATTTATTCTTTCTTTATTAACATATTGTTGCTGGATTTTTTCTGCGTTTTTTATCATTCCTTTTGGCCCACAATTGAAAAAAACTAGTTTTTCATTTTCTTTTTTTTCTTTAAGCCATTCTGATAATAATTCTGTAACAAAACCTTTATGGCCTTTGCTTCCATCATCTGTAGCGATATGTATGTTTCCGTATTTTTTTGATTCTTCTAAATAGAAAAGATGATATTTATCTTTTGCTCCAATGAACATTTCAATATCATATTTGTCTGAGTAATCTTTAGCTATCTGAAAAACTGCTGCATGTCCGCATCCTCCTGAAATGAGTATTATTTTTTCTGTATCATCTTCAATTTCGATTTCTTTTCCATAAGGACCTCTGATAAATAATTCTTCTTCTTCTTTTAATTCAATTAATTTTTTTGTGAAACATCCTCTTGCTTGTATTCCAAGTTTCAATGGTTCATTATCAAGAGCTGAGAAAGGTTTTTCACCTTCGCCGGGAATCCAGCAGAATATGAATTGTCCTGGTTTTATTTTTATTTTGTTTTCAAATGTAAGGATGGAAAAATCTTCAGATATTTTATCATTTGAAATCACCTTGTGTTTCCGGAAACTCATATCTATATTTTCCTTTAATAATTTAGAAGCATTTTCTGTTTTATTGTCAATATCTTTTGCCATTTCGGAAAAGAATTTTATCAATTCTTGAGAGTCAAGTCCTATTAATGCAGATCCTATTCCAAATATAGAAGCACCTGCTTTTTTGAATTCTCTTATATCAGATGCAGAGCTTATTCCTCCACATCCGATTACTGGTAAATTAATAGTTTCCGATATTTCTTTTATACATTTTAATGCAATAGGTTTTATTCCTTTCCCTGACATCCCTCCTTTTATATTTGTAAGTATAGGATTTCCTTGAACTGTATAATAACCGGGGCCGGCAGTATTTATTGCACAGATGCCGTCTGCACCTCCTTCTTCAGCAGCTTTTGCTATTTTTCCGATATCATCTACATTAGGTGTTAATTTTGCGATTACAGGAATATCAATTTCTTTTTTTACTTTTGAAACTATTTCTTTCACTATTTTAGGATCTTTTCCCATAGTTATACCAAAACCTTTGGCGTTGGGACAAGAAAGATTAAGTTCTATACCATCAGAATAAGGGGATAATTTTTTTGCTACTTCTACATATTCATCAGGATTTGCTCCGAATATTGAAACTAAAATAAATCTTTTTACAGGTATTTTATTTTTTGCTTCTTTAAGTTGTTCTGCAAATTCTTCTGCGCCAGGGTTTGTCAATCCTACTGCATTCATAAAACATCCAGGAGCGTATTGTGTAAATATTGGTTCTTTATGTCCTTTTTTTGGTGAAGGTCCAATACTTTTTGTAGTTAATACTCCTATTTCAGGTATTTCATTTGCTATTTTTATAAGAGCTTCTATAGAAGTGTTTATTATTCCTGCAGGAATTGTCATTTTTCCGGATATTTTTTTACCAAAAAAATAATAATTATTTTCCATTTTTAATTCCTCTCTATTTTTAATTCCTGGACACCATATCTTTTAAATTCGTTTTCTATTTCATCAACTACTTTTTTACCAGGATTTAGTTTTTTGTACATTTTTGGAAGTATATCTAAGGCAGAGCTCATGTTATAGAAATTTACTCCTTTATTTTCTACTGCTTCTTTTACGCTTTGTCCATCATCCCTTTTTTCCATACGATTAGTCAGACTTATTACTGCTACTATCTTTATTTGCGCTTCTTTGAGCTGATCTATTGTTTTAAGCAAAGACATACCTGTTGTTGTTACGTCTTCCAGTATTACAACTTTTCCTTCAGGTTTACCTACAAAATATCTATCTTTTGGTGCACCATGATCTTTTGGTTTTGCTCTTCCCATAGCAAGTACATGACTTCCTTTTGAATATTGAGGATTATTTTTTGCATTTTTATATTGAGTCAGTATTCCAAGTTTTGTAGCTCCTTCCGGAACGCCATAGAATGTATCAACTTCAATTTTTTTATCCTTGGAGAAATTTATTACATAATCAGCCAGTTTGTCTGCCAGCCAGACATCTTCTACAACATTCCTCCAATTGGCATAGAAATGAGATTTTCTTCCTGATTTTAGTGTTATCGCTTCTTTAAAGAAACCATATACATCATTTTCTTCTATAAAAAAATTGAATTCTTCTTGATTAAATTTTTCCATTTTATCCTCTTTTATTAAATCCATCCATAATTGATAGTAGCGCCATTCTTATATATTTTCCGTTGACTGCTTGTTCAAAATATATGCTTCTTTCATCATTATCTATTTCTTCTGAAATCTCATCTACTCTAGGCAAAGGGTGCATTATTACTGATGTTTTTTTCATATTTTCTATGTTATGCGTGTCTATTTTTATCTTACCTTTAACTTTTTTATATTCTTCTGCTGATGTAAATCTTTCTTTTTGCACTCTTGTCATGTATATTATATCGGCTTTAGGTAATACATTATAAAGCTCATTGTATTCTTCATATTTTATTCCGTGTTTTTCCAGATATTCTTTTATTCCTTTTTTTGCTTTTGAGTTTTCAGGAGACACAAAGTAGAATTTGTTTCCCTTGAATTTTGACATCAAATATACTAATGAGTTCACTGTTCTTCCTCTTAATAGATCACCTGCAAGACATATTTCAAGATTTTCCAGTCTTCCGAATTTTTCATATATTGTATATACATCAAGTAAAGCTTGTGTAGGATGTTGTCCTTTTCCTGCTCCTGCGTTTATTATGGGTACTGATGAAACTTTTGCTGCTTTTTCTGCCGAATCATCATCGGAATGTCTTATAACTATATAATCTACATAACCGCTAATTATTTTTATAGTGTCCTGCAAGGTTTCGCCTTTTGATACTGATGAAAACTCTTTTGCGTTTTCTGTTGTTATCTTCTCTCCCCCTAACCTTGAAACTGCGGATTCAAAAGAGAATCTTGTTCTTGTCGAAGGTTCATAAAAAAGCATGGCGACAATTTTACCTTTTAGGTCATCAAGATTCATTTTTTCATTATCTTTCATGTATCTTGCTTTGTCAAAAAGTTTCATAAGAAATTCTTTGTCAAACTGCTGGCTTTCTATTATATGCTTATACGGACTTATTTCTTTAGTTTCCATTGAAAATACCCCTAGAAAAAATTAAATGAATTGAGCTTTTTGTGTATAATATTATATAGTCAATCCATTTCATTATTTATCAAAAATATATTATAGATAGCTTTATTTTTAAAGATATATATTTTAAAAAATATATTTTTAAGAAAATGGTTGAGAAAAACTAAATCTGGAAAAAAGTAATATTACGAACATTCATAATCCCGGGCAAGTAGATTGAATTTGCGCCCTGTAACTCTTTTACCCTTTACCGCAAAATAAAATATTTCTTCATTGTAATATAAAAATATAACAATCTTATGTCGTCTACTATTATGTAACAGACTATAAAAACATCAAATATATAAAGCGAGGATTTATTTTTAAAAAAATACTGTCAAAAGCAGTAAAGAGGAATGCTATAAAATCTAAGCTAAAATCATATGGAAATTTCAGAAATTATTGTATCTTTAGAAAAAAAATTGATGTCCTATTGTATTAAATCTTGTAATGCAAAGTGCTGTCATATAGGTAAGCTTTTTGTTAAAAAAGATTTTATTGATAATTTTAAAATGAAAGGATATTGCAGAAATGATGGGTATTATGACTTTAAGATAGAAGGCGGATGTCCGTTACTTAGGAATAATAAATGTTCTATTTATAATAATCCTTTAAGACCTATTATGTGTTCAAGGTTTCCTTTTTTCGAGAGAGGTAATAAGTTAGTTTTAGCTTCAAGCTGTAAAGCAGTTAAAGAAGGGTTTTTTGAAGATTATCTTATTAAATTAAATATTGAATGGGAAGTGCAGTAAAGCATATTATTATAATTGATTTAAAGAAAAGCACAATCAAAAAATGAATTATATTGAGATTATCTATTCGTTAAAATGTTCCGGCACGCTATCAAGGAAACCTTTCGGAGGTTTCAACAAGTCGAAACTTTTAGGATGGTATAGTCATTTTTTGAAAACAAATATATTATTTTCCGGATTAAATTGATTTAATTTGCGCTCCTGTAAGTCGTTTCAATCCTTACCTTAAAATAAAAAACTGCTTCAAGGAAATGTCATCATTTATTTTATTGTGTGTGCCCAAAGAAATATAAGTTATCTAATTGTATGTGCTTGCAAGAATTAATGTTTGTAATATTTTTTTGAGTTGAAATCCACTTCTATATTTTTTGCCTTTGATTTAGGGAATTTTTTTATGATTACGCCTGCACTCTGAAACATTTTTTTAGTGGCTTCCACTTTTTCTTTATGCCTATAATCATATAGATAAACTACTTTTTTTATTCCAGATTGTATTATCATTTTAGCACATTCATTACAGGGATAAAGCATTACATACATAATCGTACCTCTAAGTCTCCTTGTAGAATTTAGTATTGCATTCACTTCACTATGGACAACATAAGCATCTTTTACATCTGTAAACTTATTTGATTCGTTTTTCCATGAGAATTGATCGTCACTACAACCTCTTGGGAATCCGTTGTAACCTATGCCTATTATTCTTTTTTCATCATCAACTATACAAGCACCTAATTGCGTTGTAGGATCCTTGCTTCTTTGAGCTGATAAAATAGCGATACCCATGAAGTATTCATCCCAGGAAATATAATCCTTTCTTTTCAATGACTTTTTAGGCATGAGTGTTATTTTGCAAATTTTATTTATAAATTTTGCTACTTTTTACAGTAGATATCACATAAAAATCCCATATTATCGGTAATAGTTTAACGATTACGAAATTTGAGCACAATCAAAAAAGTGAGTGATATTGCTAACAAAAATTAATTCTTTCAGATGAATTAGATAGAATTTACACTCCTGTAAGTCGTTTCACTCCTTACCACAAATTCAAACTTTACTTCAAAGTAATATCATCACTCATTTTATTGCATGTGCCTGCTTTCCTGCTAATTTTTTAAGGGTTTCAACACCTTTTTCAAGAATTTCAAAGTCAACAGCATATGATATTCTAAATGCATTATCTTCCTGACTGAAAGCTATACCAGGTACTGTAAGAAGATTATTTTCAAGGCATTTTTCGCAGAAATCTTTTCCTTTCATGTTATTAAGTCTTATATAAAAATAGAAAGCTCCATCAGGTTTGACGATATCATAATGTTCTTTTAATTCTTTATAAATATAATCTCTTTTTCTCCTGAGATCTTCAGTTTCTTGGAGCATAAATATATCGGTCTTTTCAACCAGTGATTCTTGGCATATACTTGGAGCACATACAAATGTAAATTGCTGGAGTTTTGTCATTTCGTTTATGATTTCTTCTGGTGCATAGACATAACCCATCCTTAATCCCGTCATTGCGTATTTTTTTGAATAACCATTTATCACTATAGCTTTAGAATAAATGTTACCTAGTGTTTTAAAATTCCCTGAATAATCGAATTGGGAATATACTTCATCCGATATTAGATAAAGATTGTATTTTTCGGCAATTTCTGCAAGGCTTTGGAGTTGTTCTTTTGTATAAACAGCTCCTGTCGGATTATTCGGAGTATTTATTATTATACCTTTGGTCTTTGTCGTGATTTTAGAATTTATTTCATCTATATCCAGAGAGTAATCTTTAGCAGTCTTTGCATATACTGGTTTAAGGTCAAGAAATTTCAATAAATTAGGATAAGCGACAAAATAAGGATCTATTATTATAACTTCATCTTCTTTATCGAAAAGAGATGAAAATGAAAGGAAAAGTCCTGCACTTGCACCTGGAGTTATAAGCACTTCGTTATTGCCAGAGTATTTTTTCCTGATTTCTTCTTTAAGATCAGATATTCCTGAAGAAGGTGTGTATCTCGTTTTGTCTGAATCTATAGCATCTTTGATAGATTCTTTTATTTGTTCAGGTACAGGGAAATCAGGTTGTCCAATACTTAGATTTATGAGATTTTCTTTTGTTGCAGCTTTGCTGAATATTTCTCTTATAATTGATGCTTCTATTTTTTGTGTTCTTTCACTCATTTTATCTTTTTGTAATGTAAAATCCCATGTTTTTTATGTTTACATGTAGTTTTTTAAGGTTTTCTGTTATAGATACCAGGTCATCTGTCTTATCTATTATCAAATAGAATATATATGTGCCCAATTTTGTCTTAGACGGTCTTGATTCTATCTTATAGAGATTTATTTCTTTTTTCTTAAATTCTTTAAGTATATCATATAATAGACCGGGAGAATCTTTTTCAGGAGATATCATTATAAGATTTTTATCTCCTTTATCATTTAATTCGTTAGATACTACTACAAAAGATGTCTGATTTTTTTCTTCATCTTGTATCTTTTTATCATATATCGTAAAATTATAAGTTTCTGCAGCATTCAAAGGTCCTATCGCAAGTGCATCTTTCTTATGGTTTTCAGATATATAGCTGAAAGCATAACTTGTGCTTTCTGTTGGTATCAGTTTAGCATTAGGAAATCTTGATGATAAGTATCTGTAGCATTGTTTTAATGCTTGAGGATGAGAGTAAATTTCTTTTATATAGAATGGATTAGTTTCAGGTAGTCCTGCAATACAATGATTTATATCTATTACAATTTCTTCATTAACATAAAGACTTTCCTGACCTATTCCATCTATAGTCTGCATAACAGTTCCATGGATTGAATTTTCGAAAGGTATTATTGCTTCTTTAAGCTCTTTTTCTGATACTGCTTTTATAAGAGATTTTATAGAATCATAGAAAACTATTTCTTTATCTGTATATTTTTTTGCTGCTATTTCTGAATATGTTCCTTTAGGACCTAATGTTCCGATTTTTTGTGTTTCTTCTTTATTGGTTTCTTTAGATGAATGCCAATATTTTTTTATCTGGTTGAAGTCTGAATCAAAAGTTTCCTTATCTTTTTCATTAACTATGTTCTGAAGTTTCAACATGTTTTCTTTATATTTATCTAGTACATCTTTGAAATAAGGATTAAGGAATTGTATATTTCTCCATAATTCTGCATCTTGTCTTAAAATTCTTTCTATTGCTTTCAGATTCATCCGGAATGTTATTGATGAAAAATTTAGTAGCTTATCTATGTTTATATCTATCTCTTTTAGAGTTTTTGCAAGATTTATTGATGAGAACTGGCTTAAAGCTTGAACTACAGCAACAAGTTTGTCATGATTTTTTATTGTGGTGAATGTTATATTGGCTCCTTCTTTTTTGAATACTTCAACTATTTTTTTCAAATTAGGGTTATTTAGTTCAGGAGCTATAATTATATTCATATCATTGAAATTTTCTATATCAGGACCAAACATTGGATGAATGCAACATCCACTTTGTAATTTTTTCAGTGTTTCGCACCCTACACTCATTATAGAAGAGAAATTCGTCACTAAAGCATCTTTTTTAAGGTTGTATTTGCTTATTTTTTTCAATGTGTCTTCAACCGCATCTATAGGGACTGTTATTATAAGAACATCCGATTCTTCTGCTTTTTCCCTGTAATCTTTGGTTTTTCTTCCAAGAATTTGTACCTCAAATCCTCTTCTTGAAAAAAATTTATAGAATTGCTGTCCTGTGCTTCCACTTCCTCCTATAATAGATATTTTCATTTTTTTAAAGTTTTTTTTTGTATTTGTTTGGACTCTTTGAATATTAAGTTGAATATGTTTTCTATAAAACCAGGATTCAGATTATTTTCTTTTGCGATATTCCTTTTTTTGTTAAGTATTTGTTTTTCTCTTTCAGGATTAGTTATAGATTTTTCTTGTTTTTTCTTGTATATTGCTATTTCAGGCATAAAAGACATTCTTTTTGCAAGAAGCTTAACTATCTTATTATCTATTTTATCTATGTTTTGTCTTGCTTCTTGAATTTCCATGTCTGTGTGTATTTCCTTTTTTATTTTAAATTTTCCTATACTTAGTTAGTGAAAATTATATTAACTCTTATTCTTGTATTTTTTATTCTAAAATAATATTTGTTTGAATTGTATTTCGGAACACTTACAGAAATGAACTTGATTGAATTTGCGTTCCTGTAACTAGTTTAACTCCTTACTACAAATTAAAAAACTACATTAAGGTAATATTATTATTCATTTTGTTTTAGGTGATAATATTTCAAAATAATTTTATATCAGCTATAATTCTATGTATTCATGAGACTTTTCATTAGACTTGATCTGGAAAAAGAAGTTATGGATTATATAAGAAATATACAAAGTAAACTTCCTGAATTTGATGGTAAGATTTCAGCCGATCCTCACCTTACTTTGAAATTTATAGGTGAAAATAATCCTGATAGGATACTGCCTTTGCTAGACATAGAATCCAAGCCTGTTGAAATAAAAATTGATTCTTCAGGACATTTCAGGAAAAAGATTATATGGCTTAATGTTGAAGGCGCTGATGAATTACAAAGAAAAGTGGATAAGGCATTAAGCCCTATCATACCTGAAGAAAAGCGTTTTATGGGGCATATAACTATTGCTAGACCTAAAAGGATTTCTGATGAAAGCTTAGATAATATTAAAAAAATGAATATAGGTCTAAAATCAAGATGCTATAGTATATCTCTTGTAAAATCCGTTCTGAAGAAAAATGGAGCTATACATGAGGTTATAAGAAAAATAAGTCTTAAGTGATTCATTTTGTTTTTTTAGCATCTTCCATAAGAAATATCTTGTTTTTTTCATCTTTTTTCTTTTTATACTCGATTTTTTTATATAATGCATTTTTTAGTTCAAGGAGATATTCAAGTATCCATCTGTCTTGTTTTTTTTCAGGCCATTTCTCAAAACTGAATTTTAGTTTAGGACCTAAATAATTTTCAATTTCGTTTATTTTATTTTCAATTTCCTTTATTGAAGATTTCAAATACATATTCAGCTTTGAATTGTTTTTATATTTATATTTTGATACCGCACGATTGTCCAGTGATTTTTTCACTTAATATTTTTATACTTTAAGTTGATATAGAAAACCAGAAAGATAAATGATGATGACAATATGGGCACATTCATAAAAATAGTGATATTGCGAACGATTATTCATAAAACTGTTCTGGCATGCAGTCGAGAAAACCTCTCAGCAGTTTCAATAAGTAGAAAATTTTAGTTAGGTATAGTCAATATTAAGCATAATTAGTCTAGACTAATTTCTGGGTTTTTTGCAAGGCAATATAAAAATATAACAATATTATGTCGCTAACTACAATATGATGAAATTTATAAATGATATTAAATATGATTTTAAAATGAGAATAGGCATTGATATTGATGATGTTATAGTAGTTTTCTGGAAAGACCTCCAGGATTTTCATAATGAGTTTTATGGAAGCGATATAGATAAGGAGGATATAGATTTTAATCTTTCTGTTACATGGAATTGCAGTAAAACAGAATCTGAAAAAAGGTTGAAAGAGTATTATGATAATGGTGGTCATAGAAAACTTGAAAGAGTAAAAGGAGCAAGGGAAAACATAGAAAAACTTTCAAAAAAGCATAAGCTTTTTATAATAACTTCGAGACATTTATATGTGAAGAATGACACGATTGAGTGGATTCAGAAGAACTTTCCTGATATTTTCTCAGAAATACTTTTTACAAAAGAGCTTAAGATGAAGAAATGGGATATATGCAAAAAAAAGAAGATTGATTTGCATATCGATGATTCTCCAGATGTGATTAAAGGTTGTAGTGATAATGGAGTTAATATTATCGCTTTTGATTATCCATGGAATAAAAAAGTTGAAGGTTGTGAAATTTTAAGAGTTAATTCATGGAAAGAAATAACAAATTATATTGAAAATAATCATACATAAAATTATTTTTCAAATTTTATGTTCTGCACCCGTCGACGACTATATAATAGAATTATTTATAAATAAAAGAAATTTTGAAACTTTATGTCAAGATTTATTACTTTTGAAGGAGGAGAAGGTAGTGGTAAAAGCACACAAATTGAACTTCTTAAAGAAAGACTTGAAAAAGAAGGTTTTGATGTTATTATAGGTCATGAACCAGGAACTACTGAAATTGGTCTGAAATGCAGAGAAATGCTTAAAAGCACTAAATATGAACCTAATAGTGTTACAGAATTACTTCTTTTCGAGACTTCAAGATCAGAGTTTGTAGAAAAAGTTATACGTCCGGCTCTAAAAAAAGGAAAAGTTTTCATAGCAGATAGATTTTTTGATTCTACTACAATTTATCAAGGAATTGTTAGAGGATTGGGTGTAGAAGTTACAGATTATCTAAATAAATTTGTCTGCAAAGACATTATTCCAGATATGACAATAGTTCTTGATGTGGATAATAAAGAAGGGGTTTCTAAAGCTTTAGAACAAAGCAGATTTGAGCTTGAAGGTGATGAATTTCACAAAAAAATAAATAGTTATTACAAAAAACTAAAAGATATGTTCCCTGAAAGGAATATACAACTTGTTAAAAGAGATTCTATCGAAAATGTTCATGAAGAAGTTTTTGATAAAGTTATACGATTATTAAGAAAAGAAAAAAGCTTGAATGAATTCACTTGATTTAATTTTCGTATTTCTTGGGAACAGTATTTACCAATCTTAGATTCTTTGCGGGCCTTTTTAATGTTATGAATTTGCTTGATGGTTTATATTCATTATCAACTTTATAATCATAATTTATTTTAGTCCCATACTTACCTTCTTTATTTGAAGGTCTTTTAGTCTTTATGTTTTTTGCACTAGAAGGCAATGTTATTTTTTTAGATTTAAATTCAGGTTTGTTATTTTTCTTTGATTCATATACGATGAATTTCACTTTAGGTTTCTGCTTCTCTGTTTCTGTTTTCTTTTTCCCACCTTTCCGATTCATTTGAGCTTCGACAATGTCTCCTGTAGAGTTTATATAATAAATGTAACCTTTTTTCTTTTTCAGATTTGTATTTTTTACTAATTCAATCAGCTTTCCGCCTTTAGTACTACCTACTGAAGAATTAGATCTTGATATATTTCCTTGCTTGTCAATAAAATAAAGAAATCCTGGTTCCCTTTGGATTCCGGTTTTTAAAATTACTTTTTTCATTTTAGATAAAAAAAAGAATAATAAATATATAAAAATTTATTGTAAAGTTCCGAACATTTCACCAGCAATTGGTTTGCTTAATTCTTTACCTTGTGGAGTATAAGTTAAGGTATATCCCACTTTAAGCTTTGAACCTTCATTAGGAAGATTAACTTCAATTGCTGCATCTGTAGTTAACTTACAATCAACTAGAAAACTTTCATCAGCTGAAACAGTTGCAACATCAGTAGAATCCCATGCTTCCCCTCCAATATTACACTCAATATCAGGAGGATTATTGGATGACTCATTAAGAATTCCAGTAAAAACATCAGAATCTAAGTCTAATGAACCAGGTTCTACATCTATAGCCTGACCTAAAGCATTAGACAGATAAAATCTAACTCTTAAATCTTTAGAACCTCCTCTCTCTAAAGCAAATTCATCACAACTGAATTCTGTATTTACATTGCACCTTTCAGGTAAGTACCTTGCAGGGTTAAGGATACCGAAATATCCAAGTGCTCCAATCATTATTAATATAACAAGGAATGCCCAACCATATGTGGTTAAAAATTCCAATGCGCTCTGTCCTTTTCTTTGTTTAACTTTCATTACTAAACACCTCGTTAAGTATTATTAATTTATATGTCATAATCCTTTTATAAAGTTTTTGTAAAAAAAACAAATTTTTTAATACTACTATTTAGTTTATACATTTTTTTAAATAATACATCAAAAGAAATTTAAATTGTATATGATAAACTATATTAAGTTACATAAAACTTTTAAAAATAAAACAAAGTTTTATTATATTTAATTCAGGAAATATTGCTATTTAAGTTCTTGGTCGATTGCCAAGTTACTAAAATTATTCATAAAAAAAGGAAATTAAAATGGAAAATAAAAAACATACTACAATGGATGGAAATACTGCTGCTTCAAATATAGCATATCTTTTCAGTGAAGTTGCTGCAATTTACCCTATTACACCTTCATCCCCTATGGGGGAGATGGCAGATTTATGGGCTGCAAAAGGGAGGAAAAATTTATTCGGGGAAAAACTTAATGTAATTGAAATGCAATCAGAAGGTGGAGCGTCAGGAGCAATACATGGTTCTTTAACAGGAGGAGCTTTAACTACTACTTATACTGCTTCCCAAGGTTTGTTATTGATGCTTCCTAATATGTTTAAGATAGCAGGAGAAATGCTTCCAGGCGTTTTCCATGTCGCTTCAAGGTCTTTGGCTTATCAAGCTTTATCAATATTTGGTGATCATTCTGATACTATGGCTGCCCGAGGTACGGGTTTCGCAATGCTTTCTTCAGGTTCTGTCCAGGAAGCTCAAGATATGGCTGCTATTGCACATTTATCAGCAATTGAGTCAAGTGTTCCTTTTTTGCATTTTTTTGATGGTTTTAGGACTTCACATGAGATTCAAAAGATAGAAAATATTGAAGAAGATGTATTGAAGAGTATGATTAATTTTGATGCTGTTAAAAAATTTAAGGATAATGGAATCCGACCGGAAAAACCTTATTCTAAAGTAGGAGCAGAAAATCCTGATGTTTATTTCCAGGGAAGAGAAAGAAGTAATAAGTATTATGAAGAAGCACCTGAGATTGTTAAAAAATATATGGATCTTTTTTATGAAAAAACCGGCAGGAGATATGAACCTTTCCAGTATGTTGGTGATAAAAATGCAGATAAGATTATAATCGCTATGGGATCTTCTGTCGAGACAATAGATGAGACTGTAAATTATTTGAATAGTAAAGGAGATAAAGTAGGTGCTATTAAAGTTAGATTGTATAGGCCTTTTTCGACTGAAATGCTGATAGAAGCTATACCTGAAAGCGTAAAAAAGATTGCGGTCCTTGATAGGACTAAAGAATCCGGAAGCGTCGGTGAACCACTTTATCTTGATGTTGTTTCAGCTCTTAAACAGAATGGTAAAGAAGATATTGAAGTTATTGGTGGAAGATATGGCCTTTCTTCTAAAGAATTTACACCTTCAATGGTGAATTCTGTTTTCGACCATCTTGAAAATAATGGTGTTAATGGTTTTACTGTCGGTATAGAAGATGATTTATCGAACAAGTCTATTAAAGTTAATGAAGATATAAATACTGAAAATAGTGATGTAATTAGATGTAAATTCTGGGGTTATGGTTCTGATGGTACTGTTAGTGCTAATAAGAATTCTATAAAGATTATAGGGGAAGAGACAGATATGTTTGTACAAGGATATTTTTCTTATGATTCAAAAAAATCAGGTGGTACAACTGTCTCTCATTTAAGGTTCGGAAATAAAAAGATAAAGTCACAGTATCTTCTGGAGGAAAGCGATTTTATAGCTTTGCATAAACCTTCTTATATTGGTGTTTATGATATTCTTGAAGGTATAAAGAAAAACGGGACTTTCCTTATAAATTGTCCATGGAAACCTGAAGATGTAATTAAGAATCTTACTAAAGAAATGCAAGATAAAATAAAGGAAAAGAATGTTAAGGTTTATTGTATTGATGCTTTCAGAATAGCTAATGAGATGGGTCTTGGTAATAAGATAAATACTATTATGCAGACTGCATTTTTCAAACTTTCAGGTGTAATTGAAGAAAATAAAGCTATTGAACTCATTAAAAAGCATATTGAAAAGCAATTTAGGAGAAAAGGTAAAGAGATAGTTAAGATGAACTGGGATGCAGTGGATAATGCTGTTAATAATATAAAAGAAGTTCCTATCGGAAACGAGAAAAATCATGTAGATGAAAAGAAGCTTGTTCCTGATGACGTGGATGATTTCACTAAAAGTGTTATAGAACCTATTATGAGAAAGAAAGGAGATAATATTCCTGTTTCAAAAATGCCTCTTGACGGCGCAGTTCCAACCGGGACAACAAAATTAGAGAAGAGAGGGGTTGCAGTAAAAGTCCCAAAATGGATTTCTGAAAAGTGTATACAGTGCGGTAATTGCTCTTTAGTGTGCCCTCATGCAGCTATAAGGATTAAACAAGTTTACCCGGAAGATTTAAAGAATGCTCCGGAAGATTTTGTGACTTTGAAATCACTTGGGAAAAATGAAAATAAACTTCAATTCCGTGTCCAGGTTTATCCGGAAGATTGTGTCGGTTGCGGGTTATGTAAAGAAGTGTGCCCTAAAGAAGGAGCATTAGAGATGATTCCTCTGGAAGAATCAAGGAAAGATGGCGAAAATGAAAGAAGGGAATTTTTCGATAAGTTACCAGAAAATATTACTGAAGGCGTTCCGGAAGATTCAATAAAGGGCACTCAGCTTAAACAACCTTTGCTTGAGTTTTCAGGAGCTTGTGGAGGTTGTGGAGAGACTCCTTATGCAAAACTTGTTACACAAATGTTCGGAGATAATATGATTATTGCTAATGCAACAGGTTGCTCTTCGATCTGGGGAGGTACTTTTCCTACTATACCTTATACTAAAAATAAGAAAGGCAAGGGTCCGGCATGGGCTAACTCTTTATTTGAAGATAATGCTGAATATGGGTTTGGTATGCGATTAGCTGTAGATTCTAAC
>JBNJGI010000021.1:0-17616 GCA_051819685.1 Nanobdellota archaeon
TTACTGCAAGCTCAATAATATTGCTGTTAAAGACTATTTAGAGCAAATCTTAAGTAAAAAACTAGAGTCTTTTGAAAAAGACTTAAGAAAATCAGGGGTGATGCCAAATGAGAACTGAGATTGGCAAGAAATATCGCAAATTCATCCTTAAACATTGGGATAAATTACCTGAAGACTTACAAGAAGATTTAAAGATATTAGGGATATTTGAAGTTTCTGAAGAAGAATCTTCTGAGGCACAAAAAATCTGTTGATTTTTTCGTGAAAATGACCATTCACCGACTTCCCCTCAATAATAGAAATTATTGCGGTAAAAAGTCGCAAAATAGTAAAGTGCGGGGGAAGGTAGCGGGAAAAAGTATTTTCCCTGACCTTCCACCTCTTCACTTCGTTCATGCGGGGGAAGGGATTCGAACCCTCGAACCTACTAAAGGACAGGATAACTTATTACCGGTTTACATGCCGGCTGTCCTCTTGGTAAACTTAAGTCCTGCGCATTTGACCAGACTTTGCTACCCCCGCAGGATAAGATAATGGAAAAGCATTCATTTAAAAAATTATCCAAAATTTGGTACACAAAATAAACTTAGTGATGATATTACCTTGAAGTAGTTTTTGAATTTACAGTAAGAAGTGAAAAGACTTACAGGAGCATAAATTCAATCAAGTTAACCCAAAGGATAAATAATGGTTCGCAATATCACTCATTTTTATGAATGCGCCCAAAATTCATAAAGATACATTTATAAAAATAAAATAAATTTAGATATAATATGGACGAAATAAAAGAAAAAATAAAGTATTATGTGCTTGAGAATGCAGTAAAACACAAAGGAGAAGCTGCAAAAGGTGCAATAATAGGGAAACTTATAGCAGAAAATCCTGATATCAAATCACAAATGAAAGAGATTTCCCCTAAAATAGATGAAATTATATCTGAAATAAATTCAATGGAACAGGAAAAGCAAAAAACCCTTCTTTTGGAAATGGACCCTGAATATGAAAAAAAACAGGAAGAAATAAAGAAAAAGAACAAAGAATCAAGGAAAGAATTGCCTCCATTAAGAAATGCAGAAGAAGGAAAAGTCATAACAAGGATAGCACCCGAGCCCAGCAAGTACAATCATGCAGGACACGCTGTAAGTTTTCTTCTCAATTATATCTATGCAATAAAATACAAAGGAAAATGCATTCTTAGATTCGAAGATACGAATCCTGAAAAAGCAAGCCAAGAATATGTAAAAGCCATGGAGGAAGATGTACTTAATTATCTTAATATACAGACAGAAAAAACAGTCTATGTATCAGACCACATAGAAATGTACTATGATTTTGCTAAAAAATTGATAGAAGAAGATAAAGCTTACACTTGTACATGCGACAAAAAAACCATGTCAGGATTGAGAAGAGAAATGAAACCATGTGTGTGTAGAGATAAAGATAAACAAACAATACTTCAAGAATGGAAAAAAATGCAGGAAGGGAATCTGGAAGAAGGATCGATAACATTAAGGCTTAAAATAGACATGCAACACAAAAACGCTGTAATGCGAGACCCTGTTATCTTCAGACTATGTTATAAAGAACATTATAGGCAGGGAAAAAAATACAAAGTATGGCCTATGTATGATTTTGAAAATGCCATTGAAGAAGGAAAGCTTGGAATAACACATGTTTTGAGAAGTGATGAGTTTCAGACAAGAATAGAACTACAGAATCACATAAGAAGTCTTTTCAATCTCCCTGACCCGGAAATAAGACAATATGCAAGGTTCAATATAACCGGATCTGTTACTAAAGGAAGAGAAATAAGGGATTTGATAGAATCAGGAGATTATATTGGATGGGATGATCCAAGATTAGTCACATTAAGGGCTCTTAAAAGAAGAGGTATAATTAAAGAAACTTTCTATGAGTTATCTAAAGTTATAGGGATGTCTAAATCTTCATCCAATCTTGATTTTAGCGTTATAGCTTCAATAAACAGGAAACTTCTGGATAAAAAAGCAAAAAGATATTTCTTCCTTAAAAATCCTGTTGAAATAAAGATAGAAGACGCTCCTGAAAAAGAAATAGAACTGGACTTACACCCTGACCTTGATATAGGCAAGAGAAAATTCAATATAAATAAAAAATATTATCTAGAGAAAAATGACCTTGAAAAATTGAGCGACAATGAGATTGTAAGGCTTATAGATAACCTCAACTTTATTATCAAGGACGGAAAATATCATTATGATTCAGAAGATTACATGAAATTTAAGGATAAAGGAAAAAACATAATACATTTCCTTCCTGCCGAAGATAAACTTATAGACACTGAGATACTAATGCCGGACAATAAAGTCATAAAAGGAAAATCGGAAAAATCAATCCTTGAACTTAAACCAGGTGAAGTGATTCAGTTTCAGAGATTCGGTTTCTGCAGGTTAGATGAAATAAAACAAGACGGAACAAGAAGATTCTGGTTCACTCATGAATAATTTTTTCTCAAAACCATAAAGACCTTATATACAAAAAAATTCTTTAATCTTGAAGGCTTCTTTATCATCCTATCCTCTATGATAAAACCCTTTTTTTCTGCCATCTTGAAAATCTTTTTTAAAGGAATATGGAAATGTTTGCCTAAAATAGGCTTAATATTCAAAACATGCAAAAAGAATTCTATCATCTTACCGAAAGGCTGGAATACAGGAACTTTATCGATAAAAATAATACTGCCTTTTTCAGGAAGTTTATCATACATCATTTCTAACAACCTTTGTTTATTTCTTATATGATGAAAACTAAATTTCATAAGATAAATATCGGCCGAAGGTATATCTTCATTATCGGCATCAATAAATATTTTTTTCACTATACCTTTATCATTAATCATCTTAAGCATTTCCTTAGAACTATCAGTACAAACATACTCTTTCACACAATCTTTTAGATAATAATCTGAAAGTACAGAAATATCGCCACTCCCGGCTCCTATCTCACATACCCTTACTTTCTTATCCATCAATACAGAACTTATTTTTATCTGTCTTTTTATATAGCTCCAAAAAGAGTCTTTTCTAGAATATTTTCTTATGTAAGCTACATCCGAAGCATTAAAGCTACCTTTCATTATTTGAATTAACAACACCATATATAAAAATATTACTATTTTATTACTATATAGTCATAAACCGAAAAATTTAAATAATACCGTTACCACGAAGTGATAATTACATAAAAAAATACAGTTAAATTTATAAACTGAATTTGGCTAGTTTAGTATTGCATGTCATTTCCGACAAGCAGAAAATCAAATGTCAAAAAAGAGCAATGGGATAAATAAAGAGAGGGAACTAATCCATTTATTTTGGAAAAAAGGTATCCCTGCAATAAGAGTGGCAGGTTCAGGATCATCCTCATATCCATCACCAGATGTTATAGCGGGAAATATTTCAAGAAAGTTCGCTATTGAATGCAAATCCGTGAGAAATGACTCGAAATACATTCCCAAAAAAGAGATAGAACAACTTGTTGAGTTCTGCTCAGCATTCGGATGTGAGCCATGGATTGGTATAAGGTTTCAAAAAGAGGAGTGGTTCTTTTTGCCTATAGAAGACTTGAATCAGACAAAAGAAAGTTATGCTATAAACATAGAAGCAGCAAAAATGAAAGGATTGCTTCTGGAAGAATTATTATCATGAAAGTAAACGAGGAAAGAGAGAAGAAAGTAATATCTGAGGCGGCAGGTAATGATGTGATTCCATTAGTTGAATATCTGAAAGGAAAAAAAGACGTTTCAGAATTCATCATAGCAAAAGACACTGAAACAGATATACAATTAGTGAGAAATCAATTATACAGGCTATTAGAATACAATCTTGTGAGCTTCTGGAGAAAAAAAGACAAGCAAAAAGGATGGTACATCTACTATTGGACTTATAAACCTGATGACATAGAATTTTTATTCTGGGATTTCAAAAGAAAAAGGCTTGATAAGCTTAAAGAAAGACTTGAAAGAGAATCCAGTGATTTCTTTTTTATGTGTCAGGATAATGGTTGCGTAAGGCTTGATTTCGAAAAAGTTACAGAATTCAATTTCCAATGCCCTGAATGTGGAGGCATGATGGTACAACAGGACAATTCCAGGACAATACAATTTCTTAACGAACAGATAGCAGAACTTGAAGATGAACTAAGGAAAGCCGGTAAGATAAAATAGACTCAGAAATCAAAAATATTAACTCTTCTTGATAAAGAAGTATAAGCGATAATATACCCTGAAGCACTCCATGCTTGAAACTTTTTTCCCATTGGTTTCAAATTCTTACCATGATAGTACTCATTAAATCTCCATCCATCCTCTTTCATAAGCTCTGAAAACTTGAAAAGTTCTGCTTTAGCTTTCTTTTTGCAATTGTTTTTCGAAAGACAATATATCCAGAAACCTGTTATAACAGGCCATATCCCTCCATTATGGTAAGTATAAGGTTTTTCTCTTTTTTCATATATAGGTTCCCATCCTTTCTCGTTCTTTAAAACAGGAGGATTTAAAGATGTAAGAGCTACTGGTTCATTAATACCATTTTTAAGAACATAATTAATAATAGACTTTTTTTTCTTCCAATCCGCAACACCTGTTGCCATAGCTATAACATTACCGAAACCATCAAATCTATTTTCCCAATCATGCTTGAAAGGCATAAGATGGCTTTGGTAATAATGATAATCTTTGATTTCCAATTCATCAAAAATCATATATTCCTCTCTAATCTTATCAATATTATCTTTAGAAAACCAAAGATTATTATTTATCTTCCTCTTAGTATATGCTTTTCTCTTTCTAATCCATTTAATATTCTTATCAATATTCTTTTTAAAACTATTATTCTCATCAAACTTATCGCTAGCTTCTCTAAAAAGATATAAAAGCGCCTTCAAAGCTTCATAATAAAGACACTCATCATAAAGAACATGATAAGTTCTATTAAAAATATCTGCCCAATCCCCTGCCTTAGGTACCTCTATAAGACCGCAATCATTACTATCAAAACCTTTGAACAAATTATAGAACTGCTTATATTTGATGAGATTCTTTTCTTTTATAAACCTCTTATCCTTAGTATGCTTATATAACCATGCAGCTGCAATAACGACCCACATATTAGAATCAACGGAAGTTATAGCTCCAAGTCCTCCATAAACTCTCTTTCTTTTCTCTATTTCTATATAGCTTGGAATCTGGCCATAATCTTTCTGATATCTCAACAAAGTAAGAATACCCTTCTTAGCAGTATCAATAAGTCTCTTATCCCCTGTCAGCACTGCTCCGATGGATGTAATACTATGATCTCTTCCCCATACTGCATAATAGTTTTCAGACTTTTCAGAACTTGCACTGAAACCTAAAGGTGTAATATTTTCATACATAACTTCCATAGCTTTCTTATAACATTCTTCAATTGTAAGGTTCATGAACTCTCATCACATCTACCCTTTAAAAAATTAATTTCAAACCAATAAAAAACTTTTTAAATGTGAAACACAAAATAAAATAAAAAGAGGTTGAGTATATGAAAGAATTCGCAAAACAAATACTAGCGGATGTATCAAAATCAGAAGAATTCGTGTTGCATCATGGAGGATTTGTAAGAACAATTAAAAATCTTATAGACCTTAAGATAGAATTACAGAATATGAGTGAAGAAGAATTTAGACATCACGTTAATTCTAAAAGAAACGATTTCGCGAAATGGATTAAAGATTCTGTAAAAGACGACAAACTTGCTGAAGATCTAAATGTAGCAGAAACTAAAGACGATATGTTGGAAATAATATCTCAACGGATAGATTTTGCAGTTTCTGTTATAGAAAAAGAAAATAAAAATACCATAGATGATGAAGTGAAACATCTTAGAGCTGTCGAAAATAATCTCAAGAAATCTAAAAACAAAAAAGATATCTCAAAAATAGATGAACATATTAAATCAATAAAAAAAGACATGGGTATACTTTCGAAAAACTCAGGTCTTGAATCAAAAAGCCTTAAGAAAGAAAACAATGATGATCTAAGATTCCTTTCATGGGAAGAAATGCAGAAAGTTCCTGCTAATGCTAAAGTTATAGAGTTCTTATTCGGTTTTGTAGTCGGATTGATGCTGGGGATGCTTTTAGCCAAAGTTATCCTTGGAATGTAAAATGGAAACGCTTTTTGAAATAAGCTTTGAAGTATGCAACAAAGTCGGAGGGATTTATACTGTAATAAGTTCTAAAGTATCTTATGCTATGAAATCAGCAGAAAGATATATTACTATAGGACCTTGGATAAGGGATAAAAAAAATGATCTTTTCATCCAGGCAAAAGAATATGAAGTCCCTTCTGAAATACAGGAATGTTTCGATGTTCTATCCAGGCAAGGAATCTATTGCACCTATGGTTGGTGGAATCTAAAAGGAAAACCTGAATGCATTCTTATAGACGCAAAAAATATCACAAATATCAATAACTACAAAAAAGAATTCTGGGATAAAAATAATGTTGATAGCATCAATTCAGCATATGATTTTAATGAACCTTTTGCATTCTCAATAGGATCAGGTATGTTGATAGAAAAATACAAACAGATAAAAAAAGGAAATGTATCTTCACATTTCCATGAATGGATGTCAGGTTTCGGTATACTTTACCTTAAGAACAGAAACATCGATGTAAATACTATATTCACTACCCATGCCACAATACTCGGAAGAACATTACAATCTATAACAAAACTTGAAAAATCAAGTGATACATTAGCCAAAGAAAATGGTGTACTTGCAAAACACACAACAGAAAAAGCATGCGCAAAATTCTCTGATCATTTTACCACAGTCAGCACAATTACAGCAAAAGAGGCATACAACTTTTTCGGTATAAAACCTTTGGTAGTCAATAACGGTCTTGAAGTCAAAAGTTTCCCTTCCGGAAAAAAAATGATATACGAACAAGTTCTTCAAAGAAAAAAAATAGAAAAATTCCTCTCATCATGGTTCGCTCCTGAAAACTTCGAGGATTACATGTTCATATACACATCAGGGAGACCCGAATATACGAACAAAGGATATGATACACTTCTTGAAACTTTGAAACAGCTAAAAGACAGAAAAATCGTATGTTTCATATTAGTACCCTGGCAGGCAAATGACAGAAAACCTACTGGAAATTTAATAACGCATTATCTTTATGACGAGGAAAACAACCCCATCGCAAAAAAACTTGAAGAATTCAGTACTAAAGACAAACTAAAAGTCATCTATTACCCCTGCTATCTGGGAAGCTCACAAGATATATTAATAAATCAGGATTACTATGAATTCACAAAAGGATTTGATCTTGGTGTATTCGCTTCACGATATGAACCATGGGGCTATACTCCTCTAGAATGCATATCCAACGGAGTCCCATGCATAGCTACAGATTCTACAGGTTTCGGAAAATCCTGTATCTCTAAAAAGATAAATTCTGTAAAGATAATAAAGACAGGAAAAGACGAAATCCAACAACTCAAAAAAAAGATAATCTATTATCTTGATAAAGATGAGAATAAAAAAATGAAATACTCTCTTGAATCAAGAGAATTAGCTGATAAGTTTGATTGGAAAAATTTCTTTCCTAAATATGAAAAATTATATTAACCAAAATAACAATTCATCACATACTGACTTACCATTCTCTGCGTATTAAAAAATGAAGCATTATGACTTATAGTATGATGCATCATCTTAATCCATCCATCCTTATTATCATAAAACAATGGAATGATAACTTCTTCAAGCTTCTTATAAAGATCTTTAGCATCATTCTCATCATCAGAAGCCTGTTCGGGATCATCCATCCTTGCACCTATGCTCCAGCCGGTAACATTTTCGACATGACCTTCAAGCCACCATCCATCAAGAATAGAAAAATGAGGTACACCATTATGAGCAGCTTTCATACCTGAAGTACCACTCGCCTCAAGAGGCCTTAAAGGAGTATTGAGCCAAACATCGACACCTGAAGTCATAAGCTGTCCGAGCCACATCTCATAATTAGGAAGATAGACTATCTTTATATTATCAGGAAGGCTTTCAATAATATCAAAAACATGCTTAATCATTCCCTTACCTGCATCATCATTAGGGTGTGCCTTACCTGCCATGATAATCTGCAAAGGCCTGTTTTCAGCAATTTTCTTAAGCCTTTCAACATCCCTTAATATAAGATCAGCCCTTTTATAAGTGGCAGCCCTTCTCGCAAAACCAATAGTCAAAGTATCATAACTCATTCCTGTATCAGTAGTCCTATTGACAAAATCTATAAGCTCTTTCTTCCTCTCTTCATGAGCTTTCCATATCTCATTCTTAGGAATATTCAAAGCATAACGGAGCATAAAATTATCTTTTCTCCAACCCGGTATATACTTATCGAAAATATTCCTGAAAGAAGAACAAGTCCATGTAACAGAATGAACACCATTCGTTATTGAATCAATCTGATATCCCGGAAACATCTTTCTGGAAATATCTTTGTGTTTCTTTGCAACACCGTTGATATGTGAAGAATTATTCAAAGCAAGGTAAGTCATATTGAACTCATCAGGATTCATAGTATTCAGCTTGCTGATATTATAATAATCTTTCAAAGCTTTCTCCACAAATTCTTTCTTGAAAACATCATGTCCTGCAGGGACAGGAGTGTGTGTAGTAAAAACACATTTTTCTTTAACTTTATTAGTATAAAATTCATCATTCTCATGTGGATATCTTTTCATAAGCTCCTTATATAATTCTAAAGTAAGCAACGAAGCATGACCCTCATTCATATGGAACTTCTTAATCATCTTATCCTTATTGGTATCGTCATAACCGAGATCCCTTAACATCTTAACCCCTCCGATACCCAGAATTATTTCCTGACATAATCTATACCATCTATCACCACCATAAAGCTCAGCAGATATATTCTTATCCCATTCAGAATTCTCATCCAAATCGGTATCTAAAAATATAATAGGAACATTACCTTTAAGACCGTATACATCATATTTCCATGCCCCGATATAAACATCCCTTCCTTCTATATTCACTTTCACTTTATTAGGGAGCTTTTTTAGATAATCTTCAGCATTCCATTTTACAGGGATTTCTTTTTGCACCCCATTTTCTATAACTTGATGGAAATAACCTTTCTTATACATAAGAGAAACACCTATTACAGGAACATTCTGATCAGCGAAAGATTTTATTGTATCTCCTGCAAGAACTCCCAAACCTCCTGAATATAAGGGAATATTAGGTTCAATTCCTATTTCTAAAGAGAAATAAGCTACATAACCACCTCTTTTTTGTATGTCCATTTTCACCTTCTTTATTTATAATTACGTTTTTAATATAAAAAGCTGTCGGTTTTATGACACATGAAATTGATATTGCAAAAAATTATTTCTTAAAAAAGGAACATATAACAAAATAAGTGATGATATTGACTTGAAGTAATTTTTGAATTTGCAGTAAGGAGTGAAACAGGAGCGCAAATTCAATCAAGTTCGCCCGGAGGACTGAATTTTTGTTCGCAATATCACTCACTTTTGTGATTGTGCTTAAAAAAAGTAAAACTTATTAAATATGATTTTATCTAGAATTAGATATGGATAATAAGACAAGCATTAATGAATTAAAAGAAAAAGTCAGAATTTTTTGTGAAGATCGGGATTGGGATCAATTCCATAATGCAAAAGATTTAGCTATAGGTATTAGTACTGAAGCTTCTGAATTATTGGAACATTTTAGGTTTAAATCTGAAAAGCAAGTGGATGAGATGTTTGAAAGTGATTCTAAGAAACCAGAATTAACTGAAGAGATGGCTGATATTCTTTATTTTTTAGTTAGGCTGGCACAAAGGTATGATATTGACTTGACTACAGAATTAGATAATAAAATCAAAAAGAATAATGAAAAGTATCCTGTTGAAAAAGCAAAAGGAACTAATAAAAAGTATTCCGAGTTGTGATTAATTACGCACAATCTTTGCATATAAGAAAGGCTTTTTTATTTTTATAATCAAGTTCGACAAGACCTTTGTAACCTTCAGTTTTTTTCCCACAATAAAAACAAGTTTTTACTATATTATTCATTGTTTCTCTGTGTATTTTTTGGCATTCTTTTGAACAGAAAACGGTTCCTTCTGTTTTGCTGAAATTTATCGTTTCTTTTTTACATACATCACATTTCATTTTCCTTTAGTTTTGGTAAATTACTATAATTTATATATTTTTCTACAATTAAATAGAAAATAATATAAATAAGTATATATTAATATTTTTCTATAAAAAGATGGAAAATTATATAAAAGAAGTAAACTCCGAATATTCGGGGGATGAAATGGTAAAAAAAGTTTTGATTGCTACATTATATAGTTCTGAGCCAGTTATTTTGGCGACAACGAGATTAAGTCCTGATAGATTAGTTTTAATTATAGATGAAAAACCAGATAAAAAACAGATTGAAAGTCTTGAAATTATTAAGAAATCATTAGGCAAAGTTTTAGATGTTAAAACTGTAAAAACTTCTGTTTTTGACATTGTTGCAGTTGCGGAGAAATGTGTTGAGATTATTGATATGCAACCTGATGAGGATTTTGTTTATGTTAATATTACTGCTGGTAAGAAAACTAAGGCTTTAGGTTTGTTATTTGCTGCTTATACTCGGCATGACAGGGTTAAAAAGATTGCTTATCAATCTGATGATATGGATGAATTGGTTTATTTGCCAAGAATTTCTTTTAAACTTGCTAAATCTCAAAAAATGATTTTGGAGTATTTGGCTAACAATGAGGCTAATTCAATGAAAGAACTTTCGGAAAAAATAGACCTTTCTACTGCTATGCTGTATAGAGCTATTGATGAACTTAAAGATATGGATTTAGTTAATACTGAGGATGGTATTAAGTTAACTGATGCGGGTAAGATTGCGAGGCTGTAAATGAATAAACAAATTAATATGGATAAATCTCCAGAACCTGAATTTATAACTGATGATGACAGAATTCAGTTTATTACAAGGATAAAAATTCATAACGATTTTAAGGAAGATTCTGTTAGAGAGCAAGTAACCGACCAAGTTACCCCGCAAGCTGAAAGAACAAATAAAATTCTTTTATTTTGTAAAATACCTAAAGCTAGAGATGAAATACAGTTCGAAGTAAATATAAAAGATAGAGAATACTTTAGAAAAAATGTCTTAAAACCATTAGTTGATGAGGGATTACTTGAATTAACAATTCCAAATAAACCAAATAGTTCTAAACAAAAATATAAAATTACTGAAAAAGGAATAAAATATTTAGAAAAATGACATCCCAACAAAAACAAGCAATTGAAAAGACTGAAGGAGCTTGCGTAATTTTAGCAGGAGCAGGTACAGGAAAATCTTTTACATTAAAGAAAAAAGCAAACTATCTAGTCAATGAAAAACAACTATACAAACCCTCTGAAATTCTTTGTTTAACATTCTCAAACGAAGCTACAAATGATTTAAAGAAAGGCCTACAAGAAGAACTAAAAACAACAGAAGATGTTGAAGTTAAAACTTTCCACGCTTTTTGTGGTGATGTATTAAGAGAAGACGGTCATCTAATCGGTGTTGATGAAGGTTTTGAAATACTTTTACCTGATGATGCAAAAATCTTTATGCATAAATATTTAGGAATATCTCCTTACTGGTCAAATAGATATATCAATACCATTCATACAGCAAAGGATTTTGGAATTTCATTAGATCAAATTAAAGAGTTTTCAGATAAAATTGATTTACCAAAAGAAAATTTAGATGAGATTGCTAAAAAAAAGAAAATTGTTTTACAAACCTTATACTTACAATCAAATTTTACTAAAGAAGAAAAATCTAATAACAAAGAAACTAAAAAGGAAGCTCAGGAATTTCTGAAAAAGTATGATAAAAAGAAGAGATTCGATAACTTCATTGATGCATGGGAAAAATTTGATCAACTAAAAAAAGAAAAGAATTACTTGGATTTTTCAGATTTGAATTACTACACTTTAGAATTGTTCAGAAAGTTTGGCTCTGCTAAATATTCAGAACAATATAAATATGTTTTTGTAGATGAATTTCAGGATACAAATAAATTACAATTTGAATTAATTGAATACATTGCGCCTCATCATAATATAACTGTTGTTGGAGATGAAAACCAATCTATTTACGGATTCAGAGGTTCATATAAAGAAAGCTTTAAGCATTTCATGGAAGTTTTTGAAGCAGAAAAAGAATTTCATTTAGATAAAAGTTACCGTTCTCCTAACTCTGTACTTAAAGTTGCTTATGATTTAATTAAGAATAATCATGAAAAACCTGAGGATTGTTTTTTTGTTGAAAACGCAAAAGGAATAGATGGAGATTCAGTTAAAGTAATCCAAACAATCAATAGATATGAAGAAGCAAGATATATTGCAAATTTGGTTGATGAAAAAATTAAAGCAGGAGTTCCTAAAGAAGAGATTTGTATTTTACATAGAACTCATCAGCAAGCTGAAGCAATAAAGGAAGCTTTGAATCTGAAAGGCACTCCTTTTATTTCAGCTGGAAAGATTGATCTGCTTCAAAAAAGGGAAATCAGGACTGCAATTGGATATTTAAGTATTGTTGCTAATTTAATTGAAAGAAGTGGAACTGGAGAGCAAGCATGGTGGGATCTATTTCATTTCCAAAATACTTTAAGTCCTGCAGATTCAGTTAAGATCGGTCGTTATTTAAAGAAAAATAATGGTCACGATGTTCCTTTAGAGAATCAATTAGGTATTGATGATTTATTGTTGAATTCCTTGGATTCCCTGGATTTATCTGAAAATGGCAGGAAAATTGTTTTACGTGTGGCAAACAAACTAAAGGAAGTTGTTTCTGTTTCTAATAAGCCTTTACCTGAATTAATTTTGGATATTTATGAAATTTCAGGATTGAATAGAGCTTTTAGTCATTCAAGAACTATTGGTAACATTGAATCGTTAATGAATTTAAGAAAGTTTTATGACATTGCAAAGAACTATTATGAATTACATGAAAAAAGCATTCCTGAATTCATTAAATATCTAGAAATGGTTGATTCTTTGGGAGTTAACATTGATGCTTCTAAAGTGCTTCATGTTGATGCTGTTAGATTAATGACTATTCATGCAGCTAAAGGTTTGGAATTTGATTTGGTTATTGTTTGTAACATGGCTAAAGATAGGTTTCCAGTTGGTCGTACAAGGAACGAGCCTTTAATTCCAAAGGAGTTATTGCCTGATTTTAAAGCTCAAATTTCAGAGTGGGAAAAACAAGGTCTTTCTGAAAAAGAAATAACTCAAAATATAAAAGATTATGATAAAAAAATACAATTGTTTGAAGAAAGAAGACTTTGTTATGTTGCCTGGACTAGGACTAAAAAAGAATTGGTGATTACTTACGCTTTGTCTTATAATGATGAACCTAATTCAACATCTAAATCTGAATTTTTACAGGAAATTGAAGATTATGAGTTTATTGAGGATAATGATGAATTGAGTTCAATCATTTCCCCTAATTCTTCTTATGAAGAATATAAATCAATGTTGAAAAACCAGTTGATTGGTGCTTTGGATACGGATGATTTTGAAACTCTTAAGGAGCGTTTAGCTGTTTATTTGACGTGTCGTGACAAGCAAATAATTGGTAATTATCCTGATTTGGAAAGACATTTAGCTAAATGTGTTGAAGAAAAGAGTTCAATTACTTTCGATAGTAAGAGTTTTACTTTTAGTCCAACTGCTTTGATTGAATATTCTGAATGTCCTAAGAAGTTTGAACTTTCAAAGATATATCAAATGCCTCAAAGAGGTGAATTTGATGGCGAGGGTGGTTCTACTTTAGGTTCTTTTGTTCATAAGGTTTTGGAGGAAGGTGTTAAATCTGGTTTGAATTCTTGTGATGAATTTAAGAAATTAGCTTTGGAGATGAGTTCTGACAAAGAATGGGAAGGTGTTGATATTTCAGATGTTAATCCTTTGCTTGATGTTTTTTGGTATAGGAATTCTTCTAAATTAGGTAATTCCGAGGTTGAGTTGAAGTTGATTTTTGAAATTTCAGGTTTTAAGTTTATTGGCTTGGCTGACAGGATTGATCATTTGCCGGATGGTTCTGTGGAGATTGTTGATTATAAGACTAATAAGAATTCAATTTCTCCTTCAAAGAGAGCTTTACAGCTTGGTTTTTATGCTTTGGCTTTGATTTCGAAAGGGTATAAGGTTAGTCGTTTGACTTTGGATATGCTTAAGTTAGATAAGCCGGTTTCTATGGTTGTTGATGGTGACGATGTTTTAAATGATGTTGGTGGTAATAAGAGTTCTAATTTTAAATTGTCTGAGTTGAAAGAGAAAATTTTAGAGTTATGTAATAAAATTAAGCATGATTATGAGCATTCATTTGATTGTACAACTGATGATAGTCCTTGTAGGTTTTGTGGGTATAAGTTTTATTGTCCTAAGTGGGGGGAGTGATGGAAAAGATGTATGATGTTTTGAAATTATCTGAGGATGAGAATTTGGAATTTAAAGAAGCTAAATCCCAGTTTAATTTTGATAATGGTCGTAAATCTCTTTGTGGATATTTAATTGCTCTTGCTAATGAAGGTGGAGGAAAACTTATTTTAGGTGTGAAAAATAATAAAAAGATTGTTGGAACTAATTCTTTTTTAGATATTAATGATTTAAAATCTAAGGTGTTTCAAAAGATTCAGAGAAGAATTGAGGTTTACGAATATCAAGTGGATAAAAAAAGAGTGTTAGTTATTAGTATTGATTCAAGACCTGTTGGAGAAGCATTGGCTTATGATGGAGCATATTTAATGAGAGTTGGTGAAGAATTAGTTCCTATGAGTTCTGAACAGCTTAAGAAGATATATTCCGAGCATATTGATGATTTTTCAGCTCAAACATTACATGGAGTTGGGTTTTCTGATGTTGATTCTAAAGCAGTTAAAAAATTACGATCTTTATTGAAGAAGTCAAGACGGATTAAATTTTCAATTGATTCATTAAGTGATGAGCAGTTGCTTAAAAATTTAAAATTATTAAAAGGAAATAGTCTCACTAGAGCAGGTTTAGTTTTACTTGGTAAATCAGATTCCATTCAAGAGCATTTACCTTTTTCAGAAATTAGGTTTGGATATAAGACGAGTATATCTCAAGAGACTAATCAAGAAAAAGTGATTTATAATAAAGCTTATTTGTTGTACTTTGATGATTTGTGGAAAAAGATTAACTTAAGAAATCATTTTATTCAGATTCCAAAAGGTTTGCAAGTTCAAGAAGAGTATGCTTTTTCTGAAACAGCTATTCGTGAAGCAATAAATAATGCTATAATTCACAGAGATTATTCTGAGACTGGGTCTATTATTATTCAACAGACAGAAGATTTTATTGAAATTAAGAATCCTGGTGGTTTTCCAAAAGGAATTACTGCTGAAAATATTTTTGATGAGACTAATCCTAGAAATAAATTAATTGCTGATACTTTATTTCTCTGTGATTTTATTGAAGCTTTCGGAGAGGGAGCAAATAAAATATATGTGAACCAAGTAATGTTTGGTCGCAAATCTCCTGATTATTCTTTAACTAATCCCTATCATGTTGTTTTACGATTATATGTTAATATCTTTTCATTAAAGCTTGCAAAAGTGGTTAATGAATTGACTACTTTTGGTTTGAAACTAGGATTTATTGAACTGAGATATTTATATGAAAAGATTGTAAATTCTCAGATTCAGGATGAATTTGGCAATTTACCAATAGGTAAAGATGGATTTTTTGAAGGTAAATTACATAATTTAAACTATTTATTAGATGCAGATAGTACCCCCCAAGCTACCCCTCAAGTTACCCCTCAAGTAAGTGACCAAGTAAGTGACCAAGCAAGTGACCAAGTAAAAATACTTAGATTTTGCAAAACTGAAAAATCAATCCTAGAAATAATGAAGTTAATTGGGCTTAAACACAGAACTTATTTTAGAAAGAATATGTTAAAACCTTTATTAAATAAAAAATTATTAGAACTAACAATTCCTGATAAGCCAAATAGTCCAAATCAAAAATATGTTATAACAAGGAAGGGATTAGAGATATTAAAATGATAAAGAAAAACTCAAGTAAAAGACTTATTGGAGAAGGTGTGAAAATGTCATTGAATACGCTGCTCTTACAATCTTTAAAGATCTAATTGATGAGAAGGTTGATGTTGAGGATTGAAGGGGTGGATCATAGTGAACATACAAATCATTCAACAATATGTGTGCTCCAGAGAAGCAGGAGATTGTAATTTACCAAAAATTGGTAACATTGCACCAGAAATTGGTAAAATATATAAATAAGTAAAAAATACTATATAATGATGAAAGCAGAAGATAAAATATACATGGCATTTTTTGAGATTAAAGAACTAAAGCTCTATTATAACCAGATAAAAGATTTCACAAAATTATCTCATAGTTCATTGCAAAATGCTTTGCAAAAGCTAAAGAAAGCAAATATTCTAAATGAAGAAAAGACAAAAGCTAATACTTTTTACAGCATAAAAGACAAAAAGATATTCACATTAAGATTCTCTGAAATTGCAATCACTAAATTTAATAATTTAAGTCATAATATAAAAAATCCTCTTAAAAATTTCTTAAAAGATATTCCTGAAGAAATATACACAATAATCCTTTTTGGTTCATCATCAAGAAAAGAGCAAACAAGTGAGAGTGATATTGATTTGTTAGTAATTTCAAATAAAAATATTGATTTTTCTAGGAATAAAAAAGAAGCAGAGGTAACATCAAAATACCCTTTATCTATCTTTCAGGCCACAATAAGCCAGTTTAAGAAAAATGAAGATGATATAATCATACAGGCAAGAAAGACGGGCTTTCCAATATATAAAGAACAAAATTTTTATGAGGTGATTTTAGATGAATATTGATAGATTATTTGAAGATAAAGTTTATCTAAAAAAACAGTTAGATTTCTTTATTAACAAAAAACATATCAAAATGATCTCCAGCAATAAAGAATTAGTCCAATCGCACATTAAAAAAGCAAGGCATAATTTAGAATTTTATAAACTTAATAAAGAATATAATAAATTTAATGACTGGCTTATTGTAACATTATATTATGCATTATACCATTCTGCATTGGCATTGATAACTAATAAAGAATATTCCTCAAAAAATCATTATGCTACAATCCTTATCCTAATAAAGGAATATACAATCACAAAAGATGAAGCAGAATTGCTTAATGAACTGTGCATAAATAAAGATGATGCAGAACTTTATACTAACCTTAAAGATGATAGGCATGATGCAAGTTATTCAACTACCATAAGATTTGAACCTGCAAAAATCAAAGAATATGAAGATAAAGTTATTGACTTTATTAATAAAACAGAAGAATTAGTATCAAAATGAATAAGAAAGGTTTTTGAAGAGTGAGATAAGATGGAAAAGATAAATGAATTGATAACGGAGATTAAACAAGCTGGATTTTTCACGAGATTGTTTTCTTGGGGAAAAATAAAGAATATTGCAATAGATGCATCAGG
>JBNJGI010000022.1:0-16390 GCA_051819685.1 Nanobdellota archaeon
GGTTAAATTAAGAGAAAAAACTCTTAATTTTTCGATAAAAACTGAAAAATAAAGTGGAAAAATAAAATTGTCGATTTTCAGGGCCTGTAGAAATTCATGGGAGATACTGAAAACTGCAAAATATTTATAAAGTGTTGATAAAAAATCTAAGATTGATTGATGAAAATGACAGAGAACCAAGAAACTTTAGGAGAAGATAAGGTACATGCAAGTGAGCTCGCTAAAAAGCATAAAGAGATAGGTGTTGCAGAATTTTTCGCTAAAAACAGACATCTTCTTGGATTCGATAATAAAGTAAAGGCTTTGATGACTACAATAAAAGAAGCTGTAGATAATGCTTTAGATGCTTGTGAGGATGCAAGAATTCTTCCTGAAATAAGTGTGGAAGTCACAGATTTAGGCAAAGATAAGTATAGAATAGTTATTGAAGATAATGGGCCCGGAATTATGAAAAAGAGTATGGGTAAAATTTTCGCTAAACTTCTTTATGGTTCGAAGTTTCATAAATTAGGACAGTCAAGAGGCCAGCAGGGTATAGGAATTTCTGCTTGTGTGATGTATGGTCAAATGACTACAGGTAAACCAGCAGTAGTTACTACAAAGACAGGCAAGACAGAACAGGCCTATAAAGCTTATATAAAACTGAATACAAAAACCAATCAACCAGATATAAGTAATGAAGAAAAAATAGATTGGACTAAAGATCATGGTACTAGGATTGAACTAGATATGGAAGCTTCATATCAAAAAGGTAATAGAAGTATTGATGAGTACCTTAAGCAAACTGCGATTACAAATCCTCATGCTACTATAATATATATGAATCCTAAAGGAGAACAGATAATTTTTCCAAGGGTTTCAGAGACTCTTCCACCTACTGCAAAGGAGATAAAACCTCATCCTTATGGAGTGGAGCTTGGGTTTCTTATGGATATGCTCAAGTCAACTCAAGCTAAAACATTGCAATCATTTCTGACCACAGAATTTTCAAGAGTTAGTGCAAGCGTAGCCAAATCTATATGTGAAAACTCTGCTTTGCTTCCGAACACTAAACCCTCAAAAATAGGAAGGGAAAATGCTGAAAAACTGTTAGAAGGTATAAACAAAACAAAAATAATGTCTCCACCTTCTGATTGTTTATCCCCTATAGGGGGAGAAATGCTTGAAAAAGGTCTTAAAAAAGAGATTAATGCTGAATTCTATGCTTCTACAACAAGACCACCAAATGTTTATAGAGGTAATCCTTTTGTAGTTGAAGCAGCTTTGGCCTACGGAGGGGAGCAACAAGGAGATAATCCTATAAATATAATGAGATTCGCAAACAGAGTTCCTTTGCTTTATCAGCAAGGAGCTTGTGCAGTGACTAAAAGCGTTATTAATACTTCATGGAAAAATTACAGTCTTCAACAAAGTAGCGGAAATCTTCCGATTGGACCTTGTACTATAGCTGTACATATAGCTTCTGTATGGGTACCTTTCACAAGCGAAAGTAAAGAATCTATCGCACATTATGAAGAGATAATAAAAGAAATGAAACTTGCAGTACAAGAAGTAGGAAGAAAACTTGGAAGTTATATTGGAAAGAAAAAAAGAGTCGGAGTAGAGCTTAAGAAAAGAAATTATATAGAAAAATTCATACCGTATGTTTCTGAATCTCTAATAGAACTTCTCGGTTTGGATAAAAATAAGGAAGATGAATTAAAAGATAAACTTAAACATGTGCTTGAGCAGGAAAGGGGAAAAATAAAAGATATGAAATTCGACCCGAATGAAAATACTGAATATGATAAAGAATTCGCAAATATAGGTAAGGAGGAAGAAAAAGATGAGTGATGAGAAAAATAACAATGGAAGAGAAATTGTTGTTGAAAAGATAAATGAAGTAGCTAAGAAAATATATGATGATGTAGAAAATCTTAAGGCACCTAAAGTCTCCATGCCTCTTCGTTCTCTTTCAAATATTCTTTATGATAAAAATGAAGGTTTTTTTAAACTTAAAGGTAAATGTAAGTCAAGGACACTTACTGCTTCCACAATAAAGACTTTTGCCCAAACTCTTAAGATGATGGGTCTTGCTAAATCACTTGTAAGAGATGATGATGAAGCTACTAAGAGAGAAGCTTATTATATTTCAAAAAACTGGGACGAAGCAAGTTTTAAGGAACAACCTGAGTCTGATAGTGTTATGGATGATACTGAAGCCCTCCTAGGAGTTAATCGTGAACAGATAGGATTCAAGCCTGAAGAGAAAGGTGGTGCTGTAGCAGGAGAGCTTGTAGTAGTGGATAAGGAAAGCGATACAGGGAAAGATTTAGAAATTGATTGTACTAAATTCGGTAGCGGAGCTTATTCTATTCCATCAAAAGTCGAACATCTGAAGTTCAAAACTAAAGCTAAATTTTTACTTGCTATTGAAACTGCAGGTGCTTTTGAAAGACTTAATAAGCATAAATATTGGAAGAAAGCTAATTGCATTTTAGTCGCGATGTCAGGTGTACCTACAAGAGCTACAAGACGTTTTATAAGAAGAATGACTGATGAACATAACATGCCAGTATATGTTTTCACTGATGGAGATCCATATGGATTTTTGAATATATATAGGACTTTAAAAGTCGGATCAGGGAATGCTGCCCAAATTAATGAATATTTCTGCGTCCCTAGTGCTAAATTTATAGGGGTTACTCCACAAGATATACTTGATTATAAGCTTCCAACACATGAACTAAAAGAGATTGATGTGAAAAGGATTAAGGATGGTATCAAAAATGATCCTTTTATCAATGCCCATAAAGAATGGCAGAAAGCTTTAGAACAAATGGTAAAGCTTAAGAAAAGGGTAGAACAGCAAGCTTTCGCACGTTATGGTCTAAATTATGTCATGGATACTTATCTTCCTGAAAAAATTTCTAATTCTAAGACTTGGTTGCCTTGAAGTTTTGAATTTCTTTTTTTATTTCTATCTATGAATGTGTTTCTTTAAATTCACATGAATTAATGTAAAATGTTTTATGTTTTTCTTCAATTACTGCATATATGTTTTTAACTCTTCTTTTTTGACATTCTTTACAAAATTATTTTACTAATTTAGTGCAGATTTTCTTTCCTCTTTGATTATTATCAACTCTTGTTCATGTATATTTGCTTCATCAGTTTTTGTTGGAACTACAAATCCTAAAATGTATCCTAGTATTTCATTTTTAATTTCATATACAAAAAATATTGAATTTTCATTTTGGACTGATTTCTTAAAGTCATCTAATGTCCAATTTTTATCTCCCTCTTGTTGTGATAATTTTAAACATTTTTCTGCATCTTTTTCCTTTGCATTTCTTTTCATATTATATAAATAGTTATTTACATTATATATTTTTTGTTCCAAATTTTATGATAATTTTATTTTTAACCAGAAGTTGACTTTCTACTTATTATTATTAAAAACATTTATTAAATTGCAAACTATTTTACTTTTATGAGAGGGATGTCAGATAAAAATATTTTGGATGACTTTTGTATGTCTTTTGTCAAAATAGTTGAAAAATATACAAGTTATATAGTTGTTTCAGATTTTGTTGCAATAAGTTCAGGAAGAACAAGAGCGACAGAAGATATTGACATGATTATAAAAAGAATAAATCATTCCAATTTTAATGAATTACATAAAGAGCTTATAAATAATAATTTTGTTTGTGTTCAGTCCGATGATTCTAATTAAATATATTCTTATTTAAACGACAATTTATCAGTTAGATATACATGGAAAAATAATCCGCTTCCTGAAATGGAATTAAAATTTGTAAAAGATGTTTTAGATGAATATCAAATAAAAACTAGAGTAAAACTTGAATTAACAGGACTTGATATTTGGTTTAGTTCAATAGAAATGAATATAGCTTTTAAAGAAGAATTATTAAAATCGGATAAGGATCTTAAGGATTCAGAACATCTGAGAAATATTTATGATGTTAATGAGGAAGAAGTTATTAAATGTAAAAATTTAATAAAAAGGTATCGATGATGAGTGAAGAAATACAAAGATGGGTTAATTTTATGAAACAAAATCCTAAAACTTGGAAAAAATATCATACTAAATTTATCAATAGTCAATTCAAAAAGCAAAAAGAATTTATGGAAAGATTAATTAAAACTCCAAAGGGTGAAGAAAAATTAAAGAAAATTTATAATATTAAAAACTTGAAAGGATATCCAAAGCTTTTAAGGAAGTAAATTCAAGGTAAAAAAAACATACTTACAAAAGCGAAGGATATTGCGAACAAATATTCAATCCTCTGGGTTAAGTTGATTGGATTTGCGCTCCTTTATCTTGTTTCACTCCTTACTGCAAATTCAAAAAATAATTCAAGACAATATTATTATTTTTTTTATTTTATGTGCTATCTTACAGTAATATTTATAAATGGTTCAAAATCCTAAAATTATATTAAAAATCATAGGTTTAAAAAATGACTATTAAACTCCAATCAGTAGGATCATTACAAAAAGGAAGCTACATTGTCATTGATGGCGTAGCATGTAAAGTTACAGATACAACAACTTCAAGACCAGGCAAACATGGGCATGCAAAAGTTAATCTTATGGCAATAGGACTGCTTGACGGAAAAAAAAGAAATCTTGTACTTCCAGGACATGATAAGGTAGAAGTTCCTGTAATTGAGAAGAAAGATGCACAAGTGCTTTCAGTATCAGGTAAAACGATGAGCTGTATGGACATGGAAACATATGAGACAATTGATTTAGAAATCAATGAAGATGTCGAAGGTGTTAAGGAAGGCGATACTATAGTTTATTGGCAAATCCTTGATGATAAAGTCCCAAAACAGATAAAATCAGGAGAATAAAATGAGTAAATTTCCAGAAGCGGAAGCAAGACTTTTTAAAAGAAGATTCGTATGTAAAGAATGTAAGACCAAATTAAAAGCAGGAATGCTGGATATTCTTGCAAAAAAAATCAAGTGTAAAAATTGCGGATCAAGAAATTTAAGAGTTATTAAGAAGAAATAAATATTTTTTTTTTCATCATTTTTATATATAAGAAAAACTTTTTTCTATTATGGAATTTATAGTAAATATATCTAAGATTGAAATTGATAAAAAAGAAAATCTTAATGCACACATTTATTGTAGGACTTCTAAAGGTAAAAAAATATGTCTTAAAGATAACGCCGCATACGATTATTTTTTTATCGATATAGGGGATGATAGAAAAAAAGTAGATGAAATTCTTGAAGATTTTGATAATTACAGAAAAGAAGAAAGTAAAGGAATTATTTTTGAACATGAAAGACAACTCCTTAAAATAAAATCTAATAATACTATGGTTATTAATGATATGCAAAAACGCCTTGAAGAAAAGGATATTCAGCTTTATGAAACAGATATTCCTTATAAAACTAAATATGTTATGGAAAATAACATAAAATATGATTCTCAATATCTTGCTAAATGTGAAGAAGAAATTAAGTGTTCTAATTTAGATGGACTTTATTTAGTAGAGAAATTAAAAGAGCTTCCACAGAATGATGTTATTATTAATGATAAAGTCATGCATTTCGATATTGAAACATATGATGATGGTAATGGAGTGGATTATGAAAACAATCCTATTATTATGATAAGTATCATTTGCAATAATTTCAAAAAAGTTCTTGTAGGTAAAACTTATGATTCAGGATTAGATTATGTAGAGACACTTGAAGGGGAAGAGGATATGCTCAGAAGATTTATAGAAATAATAAAAGAATTAAAGCCAGATATAATTTCAGGTTATAATATCAAACAATTCGATATACCTTATGTTCTTAAAAGATGTGATAAATATAAAGTGAATGCAGATATTGGTACAAATAATTCTTTTATAGAAGAGATAAATAATAAAGGCAAGTATTTTGCAAGAGGTATTTCTTTTGTCGATGTTTTTTCAATGATAAGATATGTTTTCCGTTATGCAATAAGCGGCGCTGAGAGCTTTTCTCTAGATGATGTAAGTAACAATCTTATCGGAGAAAATAAAATAGATACTAATTTGAATGAGCTTTCTGATATGTGGATAAAAGGTTTTAAAAAAGACAGGATGGATAATTTTGCAAGTTATTGCTTAAGAGACTCAGAGTTATCACATAGATTAATGGATTATTTCAAGGAAGATATAGAAGAATTCAAAAATATGCTTAATATTGATGTTGAAATGCTTTCTACTTTTTCATTTTCACAAGTTGTGGAACAATATCTTATCAATAATACTAGAGAAATGAATCAGATAATACCTTTAAAACCTAATTACGAAGATGTGAAAGAAAGAAGGAAAAGAAATCTTAAAGGAGCTTTCGTTTTTGAACCTAAACCAGGGTTTTATGAAAATATAGAGGTTTTTGATTTTACAAGCCTTTATCCCACTATTATTGAATCACATAATATATCTCCCGGGACTATTATGAATAATAAAAAAGGCGATTGTTGGAAAGTCGATGACCTTAAGCTTTATATAAAAAAAGAACCTAAAGCTTTTATACCTTCCTTGATAAAAGATATCATAAGCAGAAGGATACGATTGAAAGATTTTCTTAAAAAAGAAAAAGATGAAAGAGAAATCAAAATATTAAGAGCAAGGATCCAGACATTGAAAATTGTCGCTAATTCATTATATGGATATCTGGCATTTTATATGGCAAGATGGTATAGTTTTGAAGCTGCTGAATCAGTCACTGCTCTAGGAAGATATTATATTAAAGATGTCATTTCAACTTTTGATAATAAAGGCCTAAAAGTTATTTATTCTGATACAGATTCAGTTTTTGTTTCTCTTGAAAAAGGAAGTGCAAATAAATCTAAAACTGTTGCAAAAAAAATAAATGAAAAACTACCAGGATTAATGAGTCTTGAACATGATAATTCGTATAAAAGAGGTATATTTTTAGAATTAAAAGCGGATGTGAAAGGTGCAAAAAAAAGGTATGCACTTATAGACAGACAAAATAAAATAAAAATTGTCGGGCTTGCTTACGTAAGAAGTGACTGGTCTCCTGTTTCAAGAGAGATACAGTACAATGTGCTTAAAATTATTCTTGAAAAAGTTGATTTTGATAAAGCATATGAATATGTAGAAAAAGAGATGAAAAATCTTAATAAAAGAGATGTAAATGATTTTATTATATTGACTAAATTGAAGAAACCTATTAATGAATATAATTCAAAAGGCCCACATGTTGTTGTTGCAGAAAAAATGAAAAAGAAAGGATTTTATGTGAGAACAGGTGATTTTATCAGTTATGTCGTAAAGAAAAAAGATTCTAAAAAAATAAGCGATAAAGCAGAAATACCAGAAGATGTATGTATTGAAGAAGTAGATTTTGAATATTATATAAATAATCAAATTATTCCTGTCATTGAAGGTATTTTCAAAGTTTTTGGGAAGGATATAAATAAGATAGTAAATAAAGAAAATAACTCAAATTTAAGTAAATTCTTCTAAATTTTTAGAAACATTTAAAAATGAATACTTGCATTAAATATTAAAAGTCGTATTAAAACGGCATTTAGAGGTTTTAAAATGAAATTTAAAAAAGGACAGACAGCAACTGAATATCTAATAATTTTAGCAGTTGTTATTGTTATAGCTTTGATTGTAGTTGGTGTTTTGGGAGGAATCCCTTCGATTGGAGGAGGAGCAAAATCAGGGGCAGGTACTGCTTATTGGGAGTCAAATTCAAAGATAGCTATTACTAGTGGATCTGTAGATACTAATAGTGATGCTAGTTTAACTTTAAGAAACAATATGCCTAATACTGTAAAGGTTGAAGGAATTACATTAACAGATTCAGAAGGAACTTCAAAAACAAACAGTTCAGATTCGTATCTGGCTCCAGGAGAATCAAAATCAATCGGTTTTAATTTGACCAGCCTTAGTTTACCAACCACAGCAGGAGAAACATATTCTTTTAATGTAAACATTAGTTATGTGGATACAGAAAACGACGCTACATATACAATGGATGGCGATGGTAATACATACGAAGGAACAATCTCAAGTTAAATTAATTTTTTTTTATTTGAATAATTTTTGATAATTCATATATATTATATTTTCTGTTTCTTTAATGTCTAAATTTCTTTTTTCAGAAATATAGGATAAGGCTTTAGTTATATCTTCAGGATTAGATTCTCTTCCTTTTTCAGGTGATTGAAAAGGAGCATCGGTTTCTGTTAGAATTTTATTAAGAGGTATATTTTCAAGCAATCTCTGAAAATGCTCATTCCTGATAACTGAAGAAGGTATTGAAAAATAAGCACCTATATCTATAGCCATTTTTATGTTTTTCACTGAAGTTTCAAGGCAATGAAATAATACGTCTTGATGAAAATTCTCTGAATCTTTCATATCTTTTATTATATTTATAGTTTCTTTCCCAGCATTTCTTGCATGAATAATTACAGGTAATGAAAGTTTATCTGCTATTGACAGATATTTTTTAAATACTTTTTCTTGTATTTCTTTATTCTTTTTATCATGAAAAAAATCAAGACCTATTTCTCCGATAGCTATTACTTTATGATTTATTTCTTTTATTTTTTTGATGTTTTCTAATTCTTTGAAAGCTTCTTCACCTTCGTCTTTTATTTCAGTAGGATGGAAACCTAAAGCGCAATATATTTTTTCGCTTTTATTTGAAAGTTCAATACATTTTCGATTGGATTTACTATTAATACCATTTAATATAATTATTTCATTCTCTTTTTCTATTGTTTCAATAAAATCTACATTGTTTTTAATATCATAATGACAATGAACATCAACTTTTGTCATCATACCCACTCCGCTTTTCTAAAAATAATAAATACTATAATGACTATGAGAAACGATATTATAGATATAATAAGAAATGCGTGTTCTGAATTTGCAAAAGGAAGTTTTATATTCATTCCGTATGCACCTGTTATCAATGTCGGAAGAAGGACTATAAGAGCAAGAGAAGTTAGTTTTTTTATAGACTGATTAAGCTTATTAGTGCTTAAAATGGATTGGAAATTGAAAAGATTAGCTACAATCTCTCTTTGTATTTTCAAAGAATCGATTATCTGCAAGCAATCATAGTAAAGATTATAGAATTCATTCCTTAAATCTTCATTTATGCCTTTTGTCCTTATTTTTCTGATTTGATTAAGCACTTCCAGATTGGCTATCAATGATTGGTTGAAGTGAGTTAATGTAATATTTGCGTCATAAAGACTGTTAAGTTCTTTTTCAGAAGCGTTTTCAGCTTTAGTCTCAATTACATCTGATATCTGATCAACTTGGTTCACTCTGTTCAGGAATGCATCGTTTATATCATCCATAAGAATGCTGAGGATAAAAAAAGGACCTCTTTTCATACTAAATTTTCTTCTATTTTTTCTTAAATTTTGGGCATGCCTTTCTAAAGGTAAAAAATTTTTAGTTTCCAAGGATATTAGTGTTTTTTTTGATATAAAGAAAAATATAGGTCTGGCTACAAGATCGTCAGATTCTACTGCAGGAGCATCAAAAATAGTTTCAATATAACCTTTTTTCTTTTCAAGTCTAGGTCTTTCTTCTTGTTTTGAATAATCCTGTAAATCTTCTAATTTAAGATCATATTTTTTAGATACTTTTTTTAGTTGTTCTTCTGAAGGATTTATAAGTCTTAACCAAGAGGTATTATTTTCGTTTGGAAAATTCTCTCCTTTTGAATGTTTTACATCTTTTTTGTCGAAAGTGAAGATTTCCATGCTTTCAAATAGCTATTATTATTTATAAGTTTTTCTTAAGATTATTCAACGACATAAGATTATTATATTTTTATATTGCCTTGCAGAAAACCCAGAAATTTGGCTAGACTAATTCTGTCAAATTTCGTAATAGTTAAACCATTAGTGTTTAATTATCCTGCGCAATATAAAATATACTTTATTTATGTCGTCTACTAGATTATTCAACGACATAAGATTTTGTAGATGTGCTCAAATTTTGTGATAATTAAACCATTATTGTTTAATTGCTCTGCGCAATATAAAATACTTTTTATTTATATCCTTGACTAAGTTTTATATATTTAAGGCACAATCACAAAAGTGAGTGATATTGCGAGCAAATTTTCAGCAAACTGTTCCGGCACGCTGTCAAGGAAAACCTTTCGGCGGTTTCAACAAGTAGAAACTTTTAGTGCGGTATAGTCACTTTGTTCCTGGCCTTAAACAAGTTTAAGGAAAATAGGAGGGTATAAAACCCCCCGAACAAGTCAATTTGTAAAGGCAAATTATTTTGTCTGGGTGAACTTGATTGAATTTACGCTCTTGTAAGTCGTTTTACTCCTTACCGCAAATTCGAATTTTGCTTTAAGACAATATCACTACTCATTTATTTATATGTGCTATATTTAAGGAAAATTTTTAAGTTAGTTAAACAAAACATTTGTATGAATGTTTTAGGAATTGATGAAGCTGGAAGAGGACCAGTTGTAGGACCGATGGTTATGGCAGGTTGTATTCTTAATGATAATCAGATTAAAAAACTCAAAGAAATCGGAGTTAAAGATTCTAAACTTGTAGCGAAAAAGAAAAGAGAAAATATATTTAATATTATAAAAGAAAATTGCATAAACTATGAAATTATCATACTTACACCTGATGAGATTGATTCAAGAGAAAAAAGAAATATTTCTTTAAATACACTTGAAGCAAATGCTTCTGCAGAAATAGTAGCAACACTATGGAGTAAGACAGATGGGAATTTCAAGACAATTTTAGATAGCCCTTCAAATAATCCTGGCGCTTATTCTTCATTAGTATTACAAAGAACTAAAAATCTTGATAATAGTTTTGAAGGGAATATTATAGCTGAAATAAAAGCTGATATGAATTATGTCCCTGTTTCAGCAGCTTCTATTCTTGCAAAAGTTACAAGAGATAAGCTTGTAGAGGATATGAAAGAAAAGGCAAAAAGCATTGTAGGAGATAAAGAAATCGGTTCAGGTTATCCTTCTGATCCTAAGACAAAAGAATTTATTAAGAAATATTGGAATAGATTTGATGATTTTAAAGGAGGTTTTTTCAGAAAAAGCTGGAATACATGGAAAGCTTTTAAAAAGAAAGATAAACAGAAAGATTTTAAGGGTTATTTTAAAAAATGAAAAAACTTATTTTTTTAGGGATTTTAGCAATATTGATTATAGCTTCAGGATATGCAATTGAATCCGATGAAGTGATTCTCAATGATTATCTAAAAAATTATGCTGATGCTGAAATTCCTGAAAATTTGGAAAACGATATAATTTCTTTAGCAAAAGAGATTAAGGAAAGCGGAAAAGCAGAATATGCTATTGTTTTGGTAGATTCTCTTGAAGGAAAGGATATAGAAAGTTATGCTCTTGAGGTAGCTCAAGGAAATTTAGGGGATGAGGATAAAAACAACGGTTTGCTTCTTCTTATTTCTATAAAAGACAGAAAATATAGATTTGAAGTAGGGAGAGGATTGGAACCAATTTTCAATGATGCTAAAATTGGAAGGATAGGAAGAAATAATCTTGTCGATAATTTCAAAAAAAATAATTATGGTAAGGGAATATATGAGTCAAGCATTGCTATTTATGATGAATTAGAGATAGATGGAAATTATACAGGATTGTATGAAGAAAATGTTAATAAGAACAAGAGAAAAGATTATATTAACTTAGGTATTTATGTTTCACTTGTAGTTATTTTCCTTTTCGGAAGAATATTCCAGGGTTTTTTTTATAAAAGAAGAAGGAATAACAATTATTTCGCGGCAGCTTATATGGCTACCAGTCTTTTGAATAAAGGAGGTAAAGGCGGATTCGGTGGTTTTGGCGGAGGCGGATTCGGAGGCGGTGGTGCCTCAGGAGGATGGTAAAAATGAGAATTTTAGATAAAAATAAAAAAAATAAAAAAACTTCTGCGAAGATTGATAAAAAGACAGGAGAAAAGATATTAAAATGTCCGAGAGATGAAAAAGAAATGGATAAAATTGTTAAGAATAATGTAGTTCTTGATATTTGCCCTAAATGTGGCGGTATGTGGATAGATAAAGGAGAGATTAATAAGTTGAATGAGGTGAGGAAAAAAAATGAATAAAAAAGGAATAAGTACTTTGGCAATAACTGGAATTGTTATAGCAGTAATTATTGTTATAAGTTTATTATTTTTTGTTGGAAGTTATAATAGTCTTATTACATTAGATGAAAATGTCGATGAAAAATGGGCTAATGTACAGACTGCATATCAAAGAAGAGCAGATTTGATTCCGAATTTAGTTGAGACTGTACAAGGTGTTGTTGATTTTGAAAAGGAAACTCAGACACAGATTGCAGCAGTAAGATCGCAGGCAGTTTCCGCTAAAAAAGCAATGCAAAATGCAGGAAGTGTTGAAGAACTACAGAAAGCGGCTGCAAAATCTGAACAGGCAGTCTCTGCGTTTAAAGGACTGAACATTAATGTTGAAAGATATCCGAATCTTAAAGCGAATGAAAATTTCCTTTCTTTGCAAGATGAGCTTGCAGGAACTGAAAACAGGATAAAAGTAGAAAGAGATTTATTTAATAAAGCTGTTAAAAATTATAATATTAAAGTAAGAAAATTTCCTACGAATATTATAGCAGGGATGTTCGGTTTCGAGAATAAAGATATGTTTGAATCCGATGAAGGAAGCGAAGAAGCTGTAGAAGTCAATTTTGAATGAGGGATTAAATGGATAATTGTATTTTTTGCAAAATTGTGAAAGGTGAAATACCTTGTCATAAGATATATGAGGATGATGATATTTTTTGTTTCCTGGATATTTATCCGACAACAGATGGGCATTTTCTTGTAGTTACGAAAAGCCACTATGAAGTACTGGATGATGTTCCTAATGAGCTTTTAGCTAAATCTTTCCAGAAAGCAAAAGAGATTGTTGGTGAAATGAAAGAAAAATATGATTTTAAAGGATACAACTTGTTACAAAATAATTATCCAGTAGCTCAACAAGAAATCCCTCATTTCCATATCAATATCATACCTCGCTATGAAAAAGATGATGCAAAAATTGATGTGAAGAAGTCAAGCAATCTTATGGAAGTGAAAGAATCCGCTAAAAAAATTTAATTTATTGTTTTTATTTTATCTGCTAAAAGAGATTTTTCATTTTTATATTCGTTTACATGACCTTCAATGATTACATATTTACTTTTAAAATCAGAGAAATTAGTCTGTCCATCTTTGAATATTGTCACTTTTTTCGCTACATTTTGTTCAATTTTAAGAAAAACTATCCCTGGAGTCTCTTTAATATCAACTATTTTAGCTTTTATCCTGAAATCATCATTTTCTTCGAGTTTTTCTATACTTTCAATATCCATCATATCTGTTTCATAGAAGCTGAAAGCCAATATCATTATACTGAAACTTATAATAAATATTAAATAAGATATTTTTAATAGTATGTCCATATAAGGTAATAATTTTCATTTATTATATATTCTTTTATGATTTGTCCGGAAGATTTCCGGAAGATTTATTAATCATATTTTAATTATTATTGTATGAAACACAGACCGCGAGCAAGTGCAGCAGTTGTTGTTGAAAATAATGGGAAAATTCTTCTAGGTCAAAGGAATAAAAAAAATGCTAATGGGCTTTGGGTTATTCCAGGAGGAGGTATTGATTTTGGAGAAAGAATCAAAGATGCTGCTGAAAGAGAGATTAAAGAAGAAAGTAATATTGATTTGTTTGATTTGAAGTTTCTTTTCCATAAAGAGATTATTAATATCCCTGGAAATTTTCATGCTATTGTTTTTTTCTTTAAAGCAAAGGCAAAAAATCCTGATGAATTGAAGCATGATGATGACCTTTCTGAAATTGGTTTTTTTAGTAAAGAAGAGATTTTATATATGATTAAGGAAAGAAAGACAGTGAAGAGTGTTGAGGAAGTTCTTAAAGATATGGGGTATTTAGATAATGGGAATAAAAGTAGAATTTAATCCGGATTTAGCATTAAGGAACATAGGAGAGTTTAAAAAAGGAAATAGGAAAAAAGAAGAGTGTATTCCAGAGGAAATTGAAGAAGGAAAAATTTACAAATTTTTAAAGAAAGATCAAAGAAATTATTGGCTTTTTGGAGAAATTCCTTTATTAGAAACAAAAGGTAATGAAGTTCTTTCAAGGCCGAAAGCAAGTATTATAATTCTGGAAGCAACACATTTTGTTGAAAATGGTTGTATTCATACTAGAGGAAAGTATGAGGTTGTTGAAATTTTTAAGGATGATAAAATCTATTTTGAAGGATTTGACAGGTTTGGTTTAAAAGATTAAGTTTGATAAAAAACCAAACGTAAAGTTTATAAATATATGAAATATGTCTATATTATGACATTTAAGAAGCAGTTCAAATTAATAAAAGAAAATTGGCTTGTTCTTGTTATTTTACTATTATTAATGTTCTTTTTTACAGCCTCAGGCAATATTGTTTCTTTGTTTTCAGGGTCAGCAATGAATGCAATGGATAGTTATGGGTCTGAGATGTCAAAATCTACTAGTTATTATAGAGGAAGCTCTAATTTTGCACCTGAAGAAGAGAAAAGAAAAGTCACGACAAATTCAAGGATTTCGATTGAAACTAAAAGAGGTGAATTTTATAGTACTGAAGATAAGATGAAATCTATTATTAAATCATCTGATTCTTACCTTCTTGATGAGAATGAAAATACTAATGGAGAAGGTCTTGGAGAATATCATACAGGGAGATATACTATAAAGGTTAATTCAAAGAAATATGATGATGTGGTTTTACAGTTGCAGAAATTAGGCAAAGTTGAATCTTTCTATGAAAGCAAAACAGATATAACAGGTTCTTATTATGATACTAAGAATGAGTTAGAATCTGAAAAGGAAAGATTGAGAAGGCTTGAACTTTTATATAATTCTTCAAAAACAGAAACTAGCGATAAGATTGAATTGACTGATAAGATGTTCGATGTTGAAAAAAGGATAAAATATCTTGAAGAAAGGCTTGAAGGGAAAAGCGAAAAAGTTGAATATAGCACAATTCACCTTTCTTTGAACGAAAAAAGATCAGGTTTCGCAAATGCAAGTGTTGTTAAAATATCTTCTATACTGAAAACTATGCTTAATAGCTTCAATACATTGCTTGTTGTGTTTGCAGCATTAGTTCCATGGGCTATCCTAATCTATTTTGTTAGATTGATTTTAAAGATTTCCAAGAAATAATTTTGGTCTTTGATATATAATTATATTTAATTTATAATCTCAAGTATTATCTTCCTTGCTTCACCAGGATTTGCTTTGCCTTTACTTTTTTTCATAACTTGTCCGACCATATAGTTGATGGATTTATCTTCACCTTTTTTATAATCTTCAATAGCTGAAGGATTTTCTTTTACTACTTCTTCACATATCTTTTTAATCTCCCCAGTATCAGATACCATCTCGAGGTTATTTTTTTTAATATATTCAGCAGGTGAAAACTTCTCTTCCACTAATTTTGATAAAATATTTTTTGCTACTTTGTCAGATACTTTCTTTTGTTTGAATAGTTTGAGTAATTCTATAATTTCTTTTTCATTAATCTCTTCCACTTCTAAAAGATCACCGTATTTGGAAATGTAAGGTGTAGGTATTATATGTCTAAACCAATTGGTAACTAATTTAGGATCAATTTCCACTGCTTTTAGATATACTTCCCCGAATATTTTTTGATTAGCTATAATAAACACATCTTTAAAATCAATATTGTATTTTTTAGATATTTCTTCAGCAAAATCTACAGGAAGTTTCGGTATGTCCTGTTCAAGATCTTCTTTTGTCACATTGTAAGGCGCTATGTCAGCGTCTATTATATACCCATAATCATCTTCACTTTCTTTTTTTCTTAAAAGATAGGTTGATGATTCTTCTGAATCCCATCCTCTGGTTTCATTTCCTGTTTCTTTTCCTTCTTTTGCACAATTATTTTGTCTCTTTATTTCGTATTCAATTGCTTTTTGTATATCTCTAAATCCATTTATATTCTTGACTTCAACTCTTTTATAATCGTTATTTTTTATTGATACATTAACATCAGCTTTCATAAGTCCTTGTTTCATATCGAATATATTAAGATAACTTAACACCCCTATAAGTGTTTTTAGAAAATCTTTTGCTTCTTCTGCGGAAGTTATTTGTGGTTCTGTTACCATTTCAAGTAAAGGAGTACCTGATCTATTATAATCAATGAATGAATATGAGGAAGCTTGGATACCCCCAGCATGGACTAGTGAAGCAGGATCTTCTTCTATGTGTATTCTTGTCAAATCTATTTCCTTACCTGATGGTAATTTTATTTTACCTCCAGAACATATTGGCATTT
>JBNJGI010000023.1:0-8980 GCA_051819685.1 Nanobdellota archaeon
GATGCTCCTTCAAAGTCACTTAATTGGTAAAGATTATTTTTAGGTCCTGCAGTGTAAGTTGACCAGAGCCAGTTTTTAGTTGATTTTGAATTGTAATTGAAAGGACGAGAAGCGCATTCTGCGAAAACATTTTTGTTATCATAAGAATAGCATTGATATTGATTTTTTATAGAGGATCTTTTAAGATTTATTTTCTCACCTTCATAAACTGATAAATATTTATTATCTCCTTGAATATCAATTAAATTATAAGCCACTTCATTTTGATCAATTTGATATAAATCTTTTGTAGAATATGAATTTCCACCATAAAATCCTTTATTTCCACATTTATAGAATTTGCTTCCATTAATTAAAAAATCAAATTCATGATTGGTATAATCTTTTTTATTTTCATAATTAGTTATGTTAAATATAGAGTATATGTTTCCGTTGAATTCATTATTTTTTCCGAATTGAGAGATATTATTATCTTTCTTATTGGAAATTACCCATTCAAAAGAACCATCAGGGTTTTGCATACATACATAACCTATACCATTTTTTTTATTGAATGTTCCGGGATCATAAGGGTCATCACCACAGCATGAATTTACATAATCTATCCTATCAACTGCTGGATTATCACCTAAGTCTTCTGGAAATTTTTCCCAGTCAAAATTACAATTTGAAGCTTTGCATATTGTCTTGTTCTTATCGGGATCAAAATATTTCGTTAAAAAAAGTAAATCTGATTTTTCAAGAATCTTTAAGCCATCCTTTTCATCATAACCTTCGACTGTTTTTTTAATTTTCTTATGGATTATTTCAGGAACATTTATTTTATCAGTAGATTTTAGTGATGAAGTTACACTTTGATTTTCAATATTGCACATAAAAGAGGTTCTTTTTTCAACATTACAAACATTATCTAAACAATTATTTTCTTCATAACATATTTTATGATCTTCAAGACATGGGAAATCAACTTCATATAGATGGATTCTGGTTTCTCTATCGCTTGATCCTCCAGAGGAATCTACTTCTAGTTTTATTTCTATTTTTGTTACTTCTTTAAATTCATAGTCAATCTTTTTTTTACCATCTACTTGTAAAGCACCAGAATCACTACTATATGACTCATCCCTTTCAAAAATTTTATCTTTGTCACTTCCTTTATAAACAAAAACTTGTTCTTTATGTTCTTCTAGATCACTTGAAGAACCACCTGTACTCATGTGACGGAAATAACTCAAACCATTAAAATTTACTGGATTATCGAATTTATAAGTTACATATATATGCGATTTACTGCCACCACCGTTGATTTCATAATAAGAGGATATATCTCCATCATTAATAACATTATTATTACCAGATTCAGAGGAATCAACTTCAGGATTATATATTTCTTCATAATATGTTTTTCCTTGTGTATTTTCTGAAAATCCAGTTGTAATAAGAGTTAATACTAATATAAACAGACTTAATCTTAACAATTTTGGGATGTATTCTTTATCCATTTTTTCAACTGATAATAATTTGAAATTAATATTTAATAAATTTTTCTTACTATTAAAGTTATTTACAATCATTTTTAATAAAAATCGATTAGAATGTATAATTATCATTTCGGAATAAAATTAGAGACAGACTTACTAACTTTTACGAAAATTAACTGACTAGCCATGCTAATTTTCTAATTTTACTCCAAGAAAATGTTAATTGTTATACATTATACTTATTTATTTATAAATAAAAATAAGCAACTTCAGCTTTCTAATATTTATCAGTTAATGATTTTAAAAATAAAAATTAAATAAAAAATATTTTTTATAGCTTAAATTAAAAACCAACATTTCTTATAATATAAGCTAATTTTCTTCGATTTCTGCCTGTATCAACTCTTCTGTTGCATCTTCAACAGATTTTGGTTCACTATCAATTATCGCTTTGTAATAATTTACAGGCTTTATTGATGTGATTACAGTCCTGTTGATCAGGTACTTTCCGTCTTTGCTTTTAAACACTTGCGTGCTTATATAAGGCATCTTTTTCATTTGTTCTTCTTTCTTGTCTGATAAACCCATTTTATCACCAATTTTGTTTAAACATGAAATTATTAAATGGGTTTCTTAAGAAAATTTGAAAGAAATTTGGTTTTCAAGAAATTTTTAAGATTTTGTAAGGAAATTTTCATTTAGGCCGAAATATTATATAAAAAAAATCAATATTATTTTTTAAAGAACAAGGTTTATTTCTGGCTAGGATTAGGTCTTACTATGTTAATTGGCAATACTCCTTCTTTCATTTCAAGCTTAGCTATTTCTATAGGATTGTAATTTATATTTTCAAGTTGCTTCTCTGTAAGTTTGATTAAAGGTTCAGCTCCTTGCGATATCTGCATAGCCCTGCTTCCTATTACTCTTGCTAGCTCATATTTTCCAAATTCTTCTTGAGAAATGTGTTTTTTGGTTTCAGCTTCTGACGCCATTTTAATGATAGAAATTTTAATCTATTTATAAATATTCTGATTACACGGCACAATCACAAAAGCGAGTGATATTGCGAACAACCATTCAACCACCGAATAAATAAGATTGAATTTGCGTTCTTGTAAGTCGTTTCACTCCTTACCGCAAATTCAAAAACTACTTCAAGGCAATATCATCACTCATTTTATTATAATTGTTAATATTTGACAGAATTAGTCTAGCCAAATTTCTGGGTTTTCTGCAAGGCAATATAAAAATACAAAAAATCTTATATTCCTGACTATTTATAAGTAAAATTAAAAAGTATAGTTCAAAGAAAACCTTTTTATAACAGGTGAATTTATTTTTAATTATGAACGAAATTATTATTGATATTGAAACAGCACCTGTGGATATTGAAAATTACTTCAATCTGGATGAGGAAGAGAAATTAAAGAAACTTAATCCTATTGATTCCTATATTGTAGCAATTGGGATTATGAAAGGAGATGAAGAGATATTGTTTAATGGCGATGAAAAAGATATTTTGAGAGATTTTTGGAATTTTATCGAAAAAAACGAAGGGAAAAAAATAGTAGGATTCAATATAAAAAAATTCGATATTCCTTTTATTACTTCAAGAAGTTTTATTAAAAATGTGAAAGTTTCACCTTTACAGCTTTCAAAAGTAATAGATGTCAGAGAATGGATTAATGCGTATAGATATGGGCAGACAAGAGGTAAGCTTAAAGAATTTGCTAAATTAATTGGTATTGAAGTGATGGATGTGGAAGGTTCTGATATAGCGACTCTTGTAAAGGATGATAAATTTGATGTTATTGAAAGTTATCTGAAAAAAGATTTAGAGATTACAAAAAATATTTATGAGAGGGCAATAGATCTTAATTTTGATAAGATCACAAGGTGGTAAAGATGGATTTCCAGAAGATTCCGACTGTATTGAATTCTCAAGAGTATCTTGATATTGCTTTTAAAGCAGGCAGAACAAATGCTAAAAAATGCATAGTTAATTCAAAATCTGAAGTATATAAGAAAAGAAAAATAGAGATTGTAAAAATAGAAGGATTTGCTGATAAGCTTATTGAACATTTAAAGAAATTGATTAAACGTTTTTTAAGAACGGAAGATATGTCTGATTTTTATCTTGAACTTTTTAAATGTTATTTTGATGTGGATGAGTATAAAAAAAATCTTTCAAGGATTAAATGGGCAGAGTTGCAGATAAATAAGCTGAAGAATTTTGTGATAAAAAGTATGAAAATGTCAAATACAATTCAGGATATTGATAAATATTCGAATGAAATGTTCGGAAGAGGTTCTTCGGTAATGAAAAGGATAGATAAGGCACTTGATTTCATAAGAGATGCCAGAAAGAAATTCAGGAAAATGCCTTCCATTAAAGAAGGATGTCTTAATGTGGCGATTGCAGGATTTCCTAATGTAGGAAAATCTACATTACTTTTTAGATTCACTAAATCCAAAGCTGAAATATCTTCTTATGCTTTCACAACAAAAAACCTTAATCTGGGATATATAAAGAAAAGAAATTCTAAGATGCAGATGATAGATACACCGGGTACTTTAAATAGGTTTGAGAAGATGAATGATATAGAGAAGATTGCTTATATAGCCATTAAAAATCTTTCAAAACATGTTATTTATGTTTTTGATCCTACTGAAAACTACGATATAGAGTTACAGGAGAAGTTATATGAAAGAATTAAGAAATTAAATTCAAATATTATATGCTATTGTTCCAAGCAAGATATTGCTGATAAAAATTCTGTTATGAAAATAAAAGAGAAATATGATTGTAAAGAAATTGATGAATTAAAAGATATTTTTTCAGAATGGATTAGAAATTTTGAGAAGGAACAGCTGGATAATTTCAGAAGACAGAATGATACTGGCAAATGATTTATAACTTTTAAAAATCTCAATGAAAAACTAAATACTTATATTTTATCTGAAGTTTAAGAATAGAGTTCCTATAATTTTTATATAATTAAAAAAAACCCCAGACTTGCGGTTTAGGCGAAGTCTGGGTGCTTGTAAATAACGGGGGGTTTAGTTTACAAGCAAAGAAAAAATAAAAGGGGAATTTTAAGATCAAATTTGATCTATTTTACAACTCTTATACCCAGTTCATCAGTCATTTCTTCACTTTTCTTTTCAGTGTTAGCTTGTTTTTCTGATTTTCCTGTTACATAAGGGGACTGAACTCCGGTCATGATAGTCATAACTGTAAGCTTTCCTTTCATGTCTTCTGTCACTCTTGCTCCCCAGATACAATTTGCATCGTTATCCATAGATTCTGTCACTATTTCTCCTACTTTATTTACTTCTTCAAGAGTCAAGTCCGGACCTCCATGTATATGAATAAGTGATCCTGAAGCTCCTTCATATGATACGTCAAGTAAAGGGTTACTTAAAGCGCCATTCACAGCTTCTTCTACCCTGTTATTAGTATCTGAGCTTCCGACACCTATTACAGCTACACCACCGTTAGCCATTATAGCTTTTACATCAGCATAATCTACATTTACTAATGAAGGTACAGCAATTGTTTCTACAATACCTTTAATCATCGTTGATATCAATTCATTAGCTACAGCGAATGCTTGTTGTATTGGAAGGTTTCCTGCTATCTGAACTAATCTGTTATTATCTATTACAATAACTGTATCACATTCTTCTCTTAATTGCATAAGACCAAATTCAGCTTTATCTACTCTTGCTCTTTCTATCTTAAAAGGCATAGTTACAGTTCCGATTACAATAGATCCTGCTTCTCTAGCTACTTTTGCAACAATAGGCGCGGATCCTGTACCAGTTCCTCCTCCCATTCCTGCACATACAAATGACATGTCAGAACCTTTCAAGGATTCTTTAACTTCCTGAATTGATTCCTGAGCAGCATCTGCACCTACTTGAGGGAATCCTCCTGCACCAAGGCCACGTGTCAAGTCTTTTCCCATTAGAAATTTTTTGTCTGCTTCAACCATTTCAAGGTGTTGTTTATCAGTATTGCAAGCTATAACTTCTGCACCTTTAACACCTTTTTTGTGTAACCAGCTTACCATATTATTTCCGGCGCCACCTGCTCCTAATACTTTAATGTTTGCTTGTCCAACATTCATTGCTGGTTCTTCTGATGAGTTTTTCTTTGCGTTTTCAACGATGAAATCCATTTTTTTTTATCCCCTTGTTGTTTTTCCCCTTTCACACTGCGTATGCAAAAGTTAATTTAATTTTTGTTTTGAAGTTGTTCTTTGAAATATATTTTATAATATATAGCTTAAGCTATAAAAACATTTATATTTCAGAGCTTCTTCTACTCCTTTAGAATTAGCCAATTGTTTAGTTTCGCGCCAACGAAACTTTACGCCAAATAATCGCCAGTTTGAAAATTGTCGCCAAACAATTTTTATTCAAACTATTATATTATTTCTTTACATTACTTATATTTAAATATTTCTATCCTTTAAAATACATATACGAATATATTAGTTATTCAAAGTAGATATATTATTATTTTATATAATGATAGTAATATTAATAGTGTTACTTTCAACAGGATATAAACTATAATTGTGAGGTTCGATTATAGAAAAGAAAATGAAAGAATCATTTACCATATTTTCTTCGTTATAAGCGATGTTGTCTGTTGCATTGACTGTGAATATCACTTCACACTCATCACCAGCATGCATATTTTCGCATTCTGAAGGTTTCACATCATTTTTATCAGCACAAAAATAAGGAGATGAAGTGCATTCAGCACCCGTTTTAACCATGCCTTTTATACTTTTCATTTCTATATATTTTGTTTTCATTTTCGTTATATTGATTTCATCAATGACATTCTTATAATTTTCTTTTGAGAAATTCGAAGTATAATTTGAGTAATATCTGATTCCAGTGTTGTTCTTGTAATATGACTTAAAAGGTATTTCAATCTTACCATCATTGTCAGAAACTCCTTCATAGGTTAAATTACCTTTTGAAGAATTACTTAAAACTTCAACTCCTGATAAAAGCATATCTTTATCATCCGAGATGAAATATTTTATTGTCCATGCCTGGAATAAAGAACTATTTTCATCAATATTGACCGAAGTTGCGTTTGTGTCTATAAAGGTTATATTTGTAGAATTCTTCAAATTTATATTAAATCCTTTAAATTTAATGTCATCTATTTCCATTGTTGTCCCTGTTATATTTAAAAAAGAACTATCTGACAGGTTTTCAAGTTTAATTTCTTCAAATAGTACATTATTACTTTTATTTATTTGTATATTTTTTGTGGTTATGCTAGAATTTTTTATATTTAACATTTCAGAATTAGATATATCAAAAAATGTGAAATTAATAATCGAATTTTCAGTTATGTTTGTTTTTGATGTGTTAATTATAGTTATATGGCTATTATAATCTATATTGCTTTTGATTGTCGTATTTCTGAATTGTGCTGATGATTTGTTGATATTTAATGAAATTATGTCATTTATATCTGAATCTCTTATTTCAAAAGAAGCTTTTTCAGATGAATTAATTGTTATGTTTCCATTTTCATTAATCGATGGATGTGTTGCATTTATAGAAGAATCGTTAATCAAGGTAAGATTACCTCTTATTTTTATATTAGCATTTAGGTCTGATTTGAATCTTAATCCTGAATTATTTAGTATTAAAGTACCATCTATAGTTATATTTTCTGTTTTCCAACCAAACCCATATAATTTATAAGAGGAAGAACATATTATTTTTTCGTTTTCTGAGATTGTCCATTCACTATCTTCAGGAGGTGAACAATCTGCTAAAGATACAGTTGAAAAAAGCAGGAAAATGAATGTTACAAATATATATTTATTTAGGATCAAGCCATTGACTGACATCACCGCATTCACCTCCGATACATTTTACTGTGCTTTTTATTGTAAAGTTCTTATATTTTTCGCAATTAAAAGTATTATAGTCCTCTTCACAACCTGATATCTGTAAAGGTTCAAGGAAAAATTTCCCATAAGGTATATAATATGAATGATTTCTCCAAGGGTATGTGCTGTTTTTTACAGCTACATCCCAATATCCTGATTCATTTAATGTAATATATCCGTTATCTTTATAGTCTTTTATTATAAATTCTGTGAAAGAACTGCCTGAACTTGATGTTTCATGGAAAAAAGTTTTAGAATCATTTATATTTGTTACCTTCATCTCTACATCAACTCCCTGTATATCAACTCTGAGACCATATAACTTATTGCCATATTCAAATTGACAATTACCCCAATACAAATTTTCATCCATACATTGTATGTGTGTTGAATAGTTAAAAAGATCGTCATCTGAGCAGTTATCCCAACATATCCCTATAGAATTTCCTTTTTTTCTTATAATGTTTTTTCCTTCATTAATTTGACCATAAATGTAATAAGGAAGGTTCTTAAATTCCTCCATCCCTATTTCATTCTTTATTATAATTTCTTGCCCTCTGAATAATTCTATATCGTAATCATAATCTATAATCTGATCAGGTAAAACAAAAGTCCTGTTATAATTACCATTTACTCTTTGTGCTATCAGAATTTCCTCACTCACTTTTTCCATTACGTTTTCCATCCTCTCAAATGTCTTTTCTTCTTTCAGAACATTTTTCTGATAAGATAAAAAAGCTGTTATCGATACAAAAAATATCAATACTACACCTAAAAGTACAGCAAATTCAAGCGCTGCCTGACTTTTGTTCTTAATAACCATTTTATCCAAAATATTTGTATATGCTCACATTATTTCCACAGGAATGAACAAAAAACTTATTTATCCCTCCTGTCATATTATTACTACCAAGACTTGTTTTCTGGTTTTGACATGGGTAAGAAGGGTTCATTTTATTAAAAGTTATATTTACAGGAGAAAAAAATACAAATTCTGTTTTTTTTCCGTCAATCCTTGTATTAAAAACAAGTTCTGAAGGAATATTTTTTGATTTATCGTTGTTCAAAACAGTTATATTTTTTATTTCAGGAGGTAAATTTAGTTCAAGGAGTATTTTAGATCCTTTTCCTTGATAATAAACATTTTCTGAAACAGAAATCATTTTTTTTCCTGTAGTAAGTATCATGTTTGTGTTAGCATCTGTTATCGATTCTTCAGTAGAACTATATACAAATCCAATTAAAGGGATAATAAGCATAAGGGATAGTGAAAGGATTACCATGTATTCTACAGATATTTGTGATTTATTGCTTTTTTTTACCATTTTTCACCTCGTCCATATAATAGTTGATTACATTGAAATCCCAACCTCTTTCTACTAGTGAAGATTGTATTTGGGTTTCTCCCATATTGTTTTCTCTTGAAAGCACGATAAATTTTTTGAGATTCTCTACAGGACTCCCAACCTCAGGGACAGTTATATCACTTTTATCATCCTCGAAACTGAATACTTCCTTTTTATTATTTTCTTTAGTATTTTCTTTAGTATTTTCTTTAGTATTTTC
>JBNJGI010000023.1:9080-14207 GCA_051819685.1 Nanobdellota archaeon
TATTTTCTTTAGTATTTTCTTTAGTATTTTCTTTAGTATTTTCATCTTGATTTTCATCTTGATTTTCATCTTCCGGAATCTCGAGTTTTTCTTTCATAGAATGGTTTTTTTTCTTTTTCATCATTATTTTAGTAAATATACCTATTATAGACATGAGGAATAAAACTATTATGAATCCTAGAAACAATCCTACGAAATTTTTCTTCATCCCAAATATATTTTCGCTCAACTCCGGATTTTGAAGTTTTTTTATGTTATTTTCTCCACTTTCGACAGATGAAGATGATGATGAAGACGATTTTCCAGATAGATTATTTTTATTGGATGAAATTTCATTAAGATACGGAGTAGCATTTATTTCTTTTGAAGATATTAGACTTATATGATCATTATCAGATTCATAATCATATTTGTAAATTAAAGAAGATATGGTAGTGCTGTTTTCAATATATTGTTCTGAGTATTGTATCTTTTTTTGAGAATTACCAGATATACTGAATTTAATTCCTTTTTTAGGTATATTTATATTTGCTTTATCCTTACATGTATTTTGTACATTTAATTCAAAATTAATTTTCCAGTCACTAGTTATGTCTGCTATTTCACGCTTAATATCTACAAAGCATAAAGGATTACCTTTTTTCACTTTGATTTCTGATGATGGCAATTCAACATTAAATAAATTACCATATTTATCATAAGCTTTTATATATTCTATCTGAAATGAAGAATTACTTTCATATTTTGGTGTGTATGTAGAGGGAAATTTGATTTCCTCTCCTGAATCAAGATGAGATATTTGTTTCTCATAATTGCCTTTAAGTATCATGTTAGGAGATAAAGGAGCTGTTAGTTTTATATCTTTAAGTGATAGTTTACCTTTATTTTTTATAACAGATTCTATCCTTACATCGTTTCCTTCGTATATTTCGGATGGTTTTACTATATCCAAAGATAAATCGGGTTTTTTAATATCAATATTAGTTTTAAGATCTAGTTTTTTCAGGAATGTAAGATTACCAACATCTATTTCAGTAATTATTTTATTGTCTGTTTCCCCTATGTAATAAGGAGCTTTTATTTCATAGGAATATATCATTTTATTTTCTTCAGGGGCGATGTTGAAAACTTTTTTAGTTATAACATCTTTGTAAATAAATTTGGAAGGTATATCGTCTTTAGCGGAAAGACCTTTGAATCCTCTTGAATCTAAATTGTTTTCAACAGATAATTTGATTAATGCCTTATCACCTTGTTTTATTTCGTCAGGATCTATTTTGTAATCTATATCGAATGCATCTTTAAGCTCCCATACTTTTATATCTTTATTATCTTCTAAAATGTATTTATTGGAACTACTTTCATCTTTATATGCATCAAAAGTTAATTTTATGTTTATTTTGATATCTTTTGTCGAATTTATATTTTCTGTTTTTATATTTGAATAATAATTATAGTAATTTTTATCTGGATTTATTTTTGATATTTCAGTATTATTATTTTTTATAATAAGATTTTCTTCATCACTAGTTATATTAATTGTCAGGTTTTCTATTATATAATTTTCATTATTTGATAAGTGAGTTTCAAGTCTGGAATTTTCTCCAATTAATATATTAGAGTTTTTGAATGCGGTAGCAATAGAAAAATCACCTTTTATTTGGTCAACTTCTTCATTTTTTGCTGAAAATGATGCTGTCTTGTATAAAGAAGGTTCTTCGATATTGTATTTTGTGTTTAAAATCCCAGTTATTCCATATTGTCCTTCTTTTTTGACAGATATATTTATGTTTTCTTTTATAGTTTCTTCTTCTTCAAAATCAGGTATAAAATAGTAATATTGATAATTTTTATCAGTATTCATGCTTTCTGCTTTTTCTTTTAAAAAAAGATCATCAATTTCTTTTATATTTTCATATAATTTTAACTCTCCTTTTTCTATTATTTCCATATTTAAAGGTACTTTTATGAAAAGAATACTTTTTATCTCATCTTGTACTTTTTTATTCAATCTTATAGTAAACTCATTAGTCTTTCCTGGTTCTATCTCATCTTTTTTAGCTGAAATATCCATAGATACTGCCCTGTCAAGATTAATAGTTTTTGTACCTACGAATTCAGTAAAAGACTCATCCCTGTAAGAATAGGTATATTCCCCTTTAAGCTTGTATTCAATTGGTTTTTTGAAATAAACTTGATAATTTATTTCCTTTGTTTCACCTTTTCTCAATTTGCTATCTTTGTATGTCAAAACACTTTCTTCTTTGATGAAAGGTTCTGTATTATATAACTCTACATTAGAAGGATAATTTTCTTTGAAGGTAAAATTTTTTACATCAACATCACCTTTATTTTCTATAGTAGTAGTTATATCTATTTTTTCACCTACAAAAACTTGTGTTTCACTATATGCAGTATTAACATCGATAGATGGTTTCTTATATTCCAATTTTAGTTTAAACTTCGGTTCAATCCCCATTCCATTTTCTGTAATCCTTGCTTCGTTAGGATCTAAGTATATTTTTAATAATGATATTTTTATATCTTTTATATTAGTAGAAGGTTCATCAGAATATTGAATGTTTTCCCCTTGGCTTTTATAATTATTGTATGTTTCTTCATCTATACCAGTTGATATGAAGCCAACTTTTCCATCCCCGTTCACCATTATTGTTTGCTTATCTGAAGAGATTCGCACCATGATATTAGTATCTTCAAATAAATAGCTTTCATCAGAAAATATATCAATTGTTTTAGTATCTAAAGCATAAGATGTCTGAGTTAATAAGAATATCGAAAAAACAAATAATAATAAAAATCTTATTTTCCCGTTTATTCGGACATTTTTATTCATTTACAACACCATAAATTCTTCCTTTAGTTTTGTGAATACATTCAGAAGGGCATGATGAAGGATTATCCCAACAAACAGGACATGTTTTATTGGAATAGAACGATATATGGATGTTTGTTTCGACTTTTCTGCCTTTCAATAATGTTGTTTCTATCGCCTGTTGATCACATGAAGGTTCTGTAAGATCCAGAGATAATGATTCTGTATTACCAGCAGGCCATATCACTCTTCCAGATCCTGATTCATATCTATTACACAGAACTTCTTTTTCTCCAAGAAATGTTATATTATTTATTATTAAGGATATTCCATAATTATTAACTACAGATATATTGAAATTTTCCTGAGATATATAGAAATCTTTACATCCTGTTTGTCCAAAAAAACTGCATTCTGAAGGAAGATATCTTTGGAAATCCAATAATCCGAATGAGTATATAGCTGCTACTACAATTCCTATGACTGCAAGAGCCCAACCATAAGTTACCAGAAACTCGAATGATATTTGTGCTGATTTTTTTCTTCTTCTGACTAGACTTTTAGTTTTTTTTTTACACACCATCTTTTTATTAAGCCAAGATTGACTTGTCATTTAAAAATATTGGTTTAAATATTTTTAAAGTTTTCTAATGTACTGGCTTTGCATATAAATTCAATTCGTAATTTAAATATTTTTTATTCTAAAATAATTATACTTTGAAACAAAAACCTTTATAAACAGTTTAATTTTTCGGGTTTATATGGGAAAGAAACCAAATGGTCTTAATGCAGCTGCAAAGTTGCAGAAGAATAGGAAAAGGTCAAGATGGCAGAAGACCGATTATAAAAGAAGAGTTCTAGGTCTGAGAATCAAATCAGACCCTCTTGAAGGTGCAAGCCAAGCTAAAGGTATTGTACTTGAAAAATTACAAATTGAAGCTAAACAGCCTAACTCAGCTATGAGAAAAGCTGTCAGAGTTCAGCTGATTAAAAATTCAAGACAAATTTCTGCTTTTCTCCCAGGTGATGGATCTACTAAATTAGTTGATGAGCACGACGAAGTAATGGTAGAATGTATCGGTGGAAAAATGGGAAGAGCTAAAGGTGATCTTCCAAGTATAAGATATAAAGTGCTTAAAGTTAATGATCAAAGTCTTGATGCGCTGAGAAGAGGTAAGAAACAGAAAGCAAGAAGATAAAATGACTGAAATTAAATTTTTTAACAAATGGGGAACTGATAATGTAACTATTTCAGATCAAGGTCTTAAAAATTATGTTGTTTTTGAGCCTAAAAGTGTTCCTAAGACAGGCGCTAAGTATGCAGGTAACAGGTTCCATAAATCTAAAACAACTATAGTTGAAAGATTTATCAACAAGATGATGGTTCCTGGTCATAAAACAAAAAAGCATTTTAAGACTTCAGGACATATTACAGGGAAGGCACAAACTAATCTAAGGATATTAGAAGAAGCTTTAAATATAGTAGAAGAAAAGACTAAAGAAAATCCTATAGCAGTATTAGTTTCAGCGGTTGAGAATTCAGCTCCTAGAGAAGAAGTTATTGCTATCGAATATGGTGGTGCTAGGTATCCTAAAGCTGTTGAGTGCGCACCTCAAAGAAGAGTGGATCTTGTGCTTAGATGGATGACACAAGGAGCTTATCAAAAATCTTTCAATTCAAGCACTTCTATTGAGAAGACTATAGCTGATGAGATAATTAACGCTTATAATCTTTCTCCTCAATCTACAGCAATTTCAAAGAAAAATGATCTTGAAAGACAAGCAGACTCTTCGAGATAAATCTTCATATATTTTTTAAAATAAAGATATATGTTCAATTTTATTATTTTATATCTTTGTTCGTTATTCAATTTACTTATATGAAAGAATCAAAATAGTTAATTTTCTGTAAATTAATAAGTTATTTTTTTATGTGCCAGTCAGACAGTAATAATGAAAATAAAATTTTTTCAAAATTATAAATTTAAGTTGAGATATAATTAGTCTAATTTACACTCAACAAATTAAAATATTTTTAAGCACAGGAAATCTTCGATTTCCTTGTGTAACCCAATAATCAATCGTTCCGAGAAACACAGACAGCGGTTCTGCCGTCGTAGACGATGAGGCTGGTGCTGAGGGAACCACCGAACATGCCCAGGCGGACGATCCAGACGGCTCTGTTAGAACCTGTTTCTGTATTATCATATTGAATATCATTAGTCCAATAAGAACTTGATTGAAAATCTTCAAAACCTATTGAATTCAAGTGATTTGCATAAGACTCACTTGAC
>JBNJGI010000024.1:0-14152 GCA_051819685.1 Nanobdellota archaeon
GAATTTGAAATTTTTGTTTTCTTCTAAAATTTTTAACCTGTTTTTTTTCAAAGAAATATCATAATACTCATTAAGATTATCAACACCAATAACTTCATCCCCTCTTTCTAATAGTTTAAGTGCAGAGTGAAATCCAATAAATCCTGCTGTTCCTGTAACTAAAATAATCATATTTTCCCCCTCAAATCAGTTGAACTTCGTTTAGGTAAACCCTCCGCAGGAATCCTGTCAAGAACAACATATTCTGTATTAAAATCTTTGCAAAGCTTTGCTTTATCTTCCGAAGCACCATCATGATTTACAACAAAAACATCAGGCTTGATCCTCTCAAAATCATCAACAAAATCCATAATTCCCATACCAGAAGATACAAAAGCTTCAGTAACACATTCTAAAGCATTCAAAATGAAAACTCTTTCTTTTTCAGAATAAGTTGGCTTTACTCCCTTCAAACTATAAACATTATTATCAGAACCAACTGAAACATATAACTCAGAGCCATATTTTACAGCAGTCTGTAAAAATTCTACATGACCTGCATGTAATAAATCAAAGCACCCGCTGACAAAAACTTTCTTGCTCATATAAAAAACCAAACAATAATTCATTTATAAATGTTTCAGAAACTTTTTTCATAAAAAGCACCTAAGGAGTAAATTCGAAATTCAATTAAACTCCAAAATTTCCACTGGACAACTACGCAAAAAGGACTTATAAATGATAAATAATACCCAAAATAAAAGTTAAAGGAACTGAAATCTCACACTATCTACATAATGAAGAAGAGTATATATCATTAACAGATATTGCCAAACAAAAAAACTCCGAAGAGCCCCGATTTGTTGTCATAAACTGGCTTAGGAACCGCAATACTATTGAATTTTTAGGAATTTGGGAAAAAATTAATAATCCTGATTTTAACCGTGTCGGATTCGATACGGTTAGAATGCAAACTGGAGTAAATTCTTTTACGATTTCTCCTTCTAAATGGATTGAAATAACCAATATTTGTTTTTTTAGAAATTTATTTCTTCTTTTTTAATTTCAGGATATGTTTTGGGTTCAATTGAATTAGCTATTTTCTGAGAAATATTTCTTAAAGTTTTCTCAGAAACTTCCTGACCTAAAACTTTACCTTTAGGACAAATTCTCCAGAACTATGTTTATTCAAAATAGCAACTATTGAATTAATTACTTCATTCAATTCAGCCGTTGATTTTTTCAATTCTAAAGTTTCTGATTCAACATATCTCATAATCCACAACCTAAAGGAGGAAAATCGTAATTTAAAACTTAAATCCTTTTCATTCCAAAACCTTCCAAAATACCTTTAAATTTACAAGAGTTTTCATAAACTTTATATATTACTTGTAATACAAATGTAATACGATGGAAGTAACTCCAATAAGAATGCCAGAAGGTCTTTTAAATGAAACTCAAAAGTTAATTGATAAAGACTACTATTCAAGTAAATCTGAAGCAGTTAGAGATGCGCTAAGGAAATTAATTTTAGAATATCAAATAGGTTCAGTTCCAAACACAAACGATTCTTTAAAAGAAGTAAGAGACGCAAGAAAAGAATTATCAAAACAAATTAATTCATTCAAAGATATTGAAAAACTAAATAAATTATAACTCTAAGTCTTCAGGTTTTGAAGATTTAACATAATTCTTAGATAATTTAAGCAAATCTTTATCTCTAGTAACTAATGTACATTTAAGCCGAAAAGCCATAGCTATGTGCATGCTGTCAAAAAAACTTAATTCATAATTTAACTCTGATTCTATTTTTCGTCCAAGAATATAATCAGAAGAACTTGCTTTAGCAAAGAAAAATTCTTTTCTCATAAAATTTTTCTTATCTTCAAAAAGTAAATCATCTTCTAAAATATATTTTATTTCTTTTAGAATTAAACCCGAATAATAAATTTCTAATTCTTTAGAAAACATTACTTTCTCTAAAAAGTCTTCAGATATTTTAAAATAAGGTTTTCCTTTAGAGGAATCACCTTCTCTTTTAAATAAATTAAGCCAGATACATGTATCTACAAAAAATAACTTATTCATAATTTTTTGAATTTTTAATCTTTAATAACAACTTCTGAAGAAATTCCGAAAACCTTTTACATAAAACGGAAAGATTTCTAATAATATTTTCTCTTTATTCCAAAAGAACTAAATAGAATCATCTAAGTAAGGAACTTTGTGACCATCTTTATTAGCTAAAACTTCATCAAACTCTGATTGGATCAAATCCCTTTTATCCTTAGTTCCAGTACCCATTTTCTGTATCGCATCATTACATAAACTTAAGTAAAGAAAACGCGTATCATATTTTTTTGAATTTGGATTGAAATTATTTCTCTGAAGCGTTTCATAATTTCTTTGAAAATCCTGAATCAATCTAGTTCCGGATTGAATTTTTCTCAAATCTAAAACCTTAGGTTTATTATTTTTTACACCAAAAACTCTTGCCTGATAAACAACATCCCCTTTATTTTTCTTGTGAACAGGATACCCAACTTTCTTAACATCATTCTTCAAAAGATAATGATTAGGACAACCCATCTCAAAAGCCAATTCTTCAAGTTCTCTTTCAGCCATACCAATCTCTAATATATCTAAATCTTTTGCTATCTGGACTGCAGAACCTACTGAAAATAAAAACTGTTCAGTTCTATTATCTGAAACCCACTGACAAATAGAATTTGTTGTAGGATCTCCGTTCTCTATCGCATCATAATAGAATATCGGTTCATCATTCCTAGAAATAGAATAAAATAATTTATTGTAAACAAGAGGTTTATTATCTTTTATTAAAAAATATATCAAAGTTCCCCCTAAATCAATATCTCTCATGAAATTATCTACTATTTTCTCTTTATCATGTTCAGGTTTATCATAACAAGTTCCAATAGCATCAAGACACTCTTCTAAATTTGTTTTATCTCCTGGTTTAATTACCCTAATACAATATTCATCTGTTGATATATTTCTAAACATACCACTATTAGGCCCTCCTAGAAAAATATAATCTTCATCAATCAAATCCTGTAATTTTTGCTTTAAATGACAAGAAACAGGTCTTTCTAACATATCAGAAACTATATCCATCTCCTCAAATAAAGGCCATACAGATAACTGATTAAAAGTTTCCTTAAAATGACTTATAGGGATATCTCCATCAGAATACCTTGATATATCTATTTTTTCTCTGAATTCTTTCCCATTTTCAGGTAACCATAAATCAACCATTAAAAGGGAATTATTTTAATCATTTATATATTTTTAGGTTTTGACTACTTTTAAGTAAAGAAAAATAAATTCTGTTATAATATTTCTTTTTACCCCAAAAGGAATCAAATTTCAATTCGAAGAATAAGAATCTTTGTATCACTTAATTAAAAAAAAAAATTAAAAATTTGGAATTCGTTTTTCTAAAGTTTCTTTAATGACTTGTTTTTCTTTATTACTAATATCATTAAATATTACTTCATCTCTTTTAGGATAATACCAAATGTCTTCTTTTTCCAAATAAGATTTTATTGCATCTTTAGGGAAATGTTTTGCAAATTCTTCTACAGCTCCAAAAGATACAAAATTCTTATGCAAGTCTAAAACATATTTGTAGTTTTCCTCCATATATGCTCCAGGAATATTTTCAACTTCATCATATTTTATCATTAATCTATCAGGTGGTTCAAAGCCCAAAGTCCAATATGAATAATCTTCTTTTGTGAAAATAAATCTCTGATTGTCATATGGAAGCCAAGCATTAAGAGTAATATCTTTTTCAATAGTACCTTCTTCGATAGGATTTTCTTTATGAAGTGTTAATTTATCTTTTGAAACACCTGCTACTTCAACATTTTTATATTCTTTATCACTTACATTAATTCTTGTTAAATAATCCTGTGTTGCAATAAGATAACTTTGGCTAAAAGGCATTTCATTGTGAACTTTGTAAACAACAAAATTATTGTCTTCAAATACTTCTTTAGTTAAAAAATCCTTATAGTCTCTTTGAACTATTAATTCTAGTTTATTTTTTTCCATTTATTTTACCTCCAATTTAAATTAGTTAATCCATAATCACCCATTTGCGGACCATTTGATTTTGGACCATGACAATCTGAACCTGCTGTTGTAATTAGATCTAATTTTGTTGCTAATTCTGTAAAATATTGATTTATCAAATCATGGTTTTCATAATGACTTTTGTCATTTGTTTTGTAATTATAAATTTCTAAACCATCTAAACCTTGTTGTTTTAATTCGTTAACAAAGCTAAATGGAGTTAGTTCTTCTCTTTCTTTAAACCATTCTTCTCTAGGAAGCTCCCATTCTTTTAACATGCCACCTTCATACCCTTTTGATAAACCAGGATGAGCAAGAACTGCAAGACCACCTGCATTTTTTACTGCTTTAATTGCTTCATAAAAGCTAGGTTTACTTTCAATATCTGTCTTTAAAATTTCTTTATATTCTTTTTTAAATTCATCTCCTGCAGGACGATCTCCTGACATAATTAAATTTTTGTTTTCTTCTTCTAAAAAATTATCTGCAACATATTGGACCAAAGTCATTTTAGATAAAAAAGGGAAAGGATTTTCATAGGGTTTTTCCGTTTGATCTAAATTTCTACTGTTATACCAATTAATTACATCAGATAATTTGATTTTTTCTGGTGCAACTAAATTGAAATTTTTATATTCATTTTCCTTAATAAAATCCTTTGAACTTAGATAATTGTTGAAATTTTGAATATAGTCCTCTAAAAGTCTAGTTCTATCTTTATTTCTTTTATCTACTAATGGTTGCATTAAATCAATATTAATGTCTAAACCAAGTAATTCTAAATTTCTAACTTCTACATCTGAAGAAGTATATTTTGCGTCAATTTCTATACCAGGAATTACATTAATTCCTTGTTTTTTTGCCTCATCTAGTGCTTCAGGAACACCATATGTTGTATCATGATCTGTTATTGCAATAGTTTCTAAATCTCTTGCCTTAGCATTTAAAACAACTTCTCTTGGAGTCCAGATACCATCAGATGCCTTTGAATGCAAATGCAAATCCCCAATAATTTTGTTTTCTTTATTCATTTTATTTATTACCTCCTTTTAATAATTAGTTGTTGTATAACAGTGGTAACTAATGAAATATAATAAAGTTATTATCATTTTTTCATCTTTTTTAAGAAAAATTTATAAAATAGTCTTATTTTAAAGGTATTAGACATAAAAAATGATTAAATTAACTCTGGCAGACAAAAAAATACTATCTTTTATCGAGTTTAATCCAAGAATAACTTATAAAGAACTTGCGAAAGAGTGTCATTTATCAAAAGATACAATTAAATATAGAATTGCAAGATTAGAAAAAGAAACAATAATTTTAGGTTATACTATTTGGGTTGATTATACAAAATTAGGAAATCAATCATATAAAATTTATTGCAAGATTAATTGTTCAAAAGAAGAGAGAAATAATTTAAAAGAATATTTACATAATTTAAAAAATATTTTTGCTATATTTGAATCCCAAGGTAATTGGAATTTGGCATTTGCTTTATTTGCAAAAAATGATTTGGAATTTAATTCAATAGAAAATAAAATATTAGAAAAATTCGGTTCAGTAATAACTTATAGAAGTTTCTGCAAAATGCTTAGTGCAGAAGTTTATCATCAAGATTTTTTTAATATAAATAAAGAAAAAATCGATTATAAAAAAATGTGGGATTTTAATGAGGAGCACTTTATTGATGACATTGATAGAAAAATAATTAAAAAATTACATGAAAATTCCAGAATAGCATTAATTAAAATTGCAGAAAATATTAATTTGAGTATTGATGCAACAAAAAAAAGAATAAATAATCTTAAAAATAAAAATATAATAAGGATTGAAAAAACAATTATTAATTATAAAAAATTAGGTTATGATCATTATAAATTGTTGATATTTCCAAAAAATTTTTCTAATGAAATACAAAATAAAATAATTGATTTCTTAAAATCCAAAAAACAATGTATAAATACAATTAAAACTATTGGTTCATGGAAATTGGAAGCCGAGTTTTTAATCAAGCATACTTCTGAAATTGAAAATATAAGTAATGGAATTTATGAGAATTTTAAAAACTATATATTAGATTTAGAATTTGCACCTATTTGGAATGAAGAAATATTAAATGTGAATGAGTTGCTTCTTAGATAAATTGTAAGATAATAAATGGAATATATTTAACAAAATTCCTTCATAATCAATAAAAGAAGAGTAATTAAAGAATTATTTCCCACCAACATACTCATTCCGAACCTTATAACGAGCCTCTTTAGAAGAATTATAATAATTTCTTATCAATAAATCCATAGTAATTCCTGTAAAAAAGAATTGTATTCCTATCAGAAACAAGAAAAAAGATAATATCATCCACATAGAATCAGACAAACTCGTACCATTAAAAAATTTTAAATAAAATGTCCAGAAACCTGAAAGTATTCCAAGTCCTATTAAAAATAAACCTACAGCACCGAACAAATGTAAAGGCCTGCCTGAAAACTTTTTCCAGAACCAGATGTAAATCAAATCAACAAGCCCTTTCACTGATTTTTTCCAGTTATACTTTGTTTTTCCGCAAATACGCCTTCTATGGTTTACTTTAAGTTCAGAAACCTTAATTCCTTTCCACTTCAGAAGAGCCATTATATACCGATGCATTTCTCCCCAAAGTTCAATATCTTCTACTGCCTCCTTTCGATAAACTCTCAAAGTGCAACCTGAATCATGTACTCCATCAGAAGCTAAAAAACCTCGTAAGAACTTCGCAACTTTAGTAACGAACAACATCCATATAGGATCCTTCCTTTTCGCTCTCCAGCCAGCAACTACATCAAGTCCTTCATTTTTCATTTTGGCTAACAACCTAGGAATATCTTGAGGATTATTTTGCAAATCTGCATCTAAAGAAATGATAATGTCCCCTTTACAAGCACTAAATCCTGCATCCATAGCTATAGCTTGCCCATAATTTTTCTTAAGATCAACAACCTTTACTTTTTTATCCTTTATAGAAAGCATCTCGTCCAAAGAATTATCTGTAGATCCATCATTTACGAAAATCATCTCCCATGATCCGATTTTTTCCATGACCTTCTTAACTTCTTTGTAAAGGTTTATTATATTTCCTGCTTCATTATATACTGGAGCAAAAACTGAATAATTGACCATGTGATGTAAAAATAGATTTTATTTATAAAATTGCCGGAAAATTTTAAAACTGTATAAATTAAACATGTTTATGATGGACATATATGATCAAACTATTTATTATTTAATAATGATTTTCACAGTTATAATAATTGCGGAAACTTTTCTCAGGAATATTATACATTTGAATCTTATTAATATCAGATTGTTCGCGCTGGTAATATTAGTTATTGCAGGTTTGAATTATCTACTCGATATACCCAGATTCTTTTCCAGAAACCATCATCATAAGAATCAATCAGACTAGAGTTAATTATTTTTTGCCTTACAGAAGGATTCATCCTTTGCAAGGCCATGTCATCTGCAATATATACTCCTGGAACCATGTCAGATTCATTGATGATTGCAGGGATCCCGTTATATACATCTGTACCATGTTTTTTAGTGAAAGAAGGGACTCTTTTTCTCCCGGATATATCGAAAGCAATCCAATAATCTGGATTTAGTCCATAAACTACTGCTGGAGCTGTATGTGATACGATAAGAGTTTCATTTTGTGGGACTGAAGAATAAGCTGATGAAAAATCTGGTTGTGGAGTTCCGTCTTCAAGGTATAATTTTTCTGATGGAAGGAATGTAAAACCCTGAGTAAGAACTGCAATAAGCATTATAACTGCAAGAACTTTTCCCAATTTAGATTTTTCATAAAAATAATCAAACAATGATGCTATAAATATGAATAATATAGGGATTGAAAGCATAAGATATCTTGGATGTATGAGTCCTGTTGTAAATGCTGCAAGAACAAAATTGATTATAAATGTGATTCCTAAAAGGAAACCCCATTTCCTGTTTTTAGATACTGCAAATCCTGCTGCTGAAAGGAGATATACTGTGAATATAGAAAACCAGAGATAATGATGATATGGTCCGAAAAAGTTCAAGTAATCACGATGAAAAAGATAATTAATACCATGTTTTATTGAATAAGAGATAACAATAAATAGCAATAATAGTATAAAAAAGTTTGATTTTTTTCTTTTGAGCATTTGCTTTTTTATATTTAAAACTATTTTTTTATCTTTGATGAAAGTCAATATTAAGTATAAAAATATGAATGGTAAAAGTAGTAGTGATAATTTGTGTATGAATATTGTGATTGCAGTTATTGATATTATCCAATACCATGTTTTTACATTTTTGGTTTTCTCCCAATGAGCTATAAGCAATATGACGAGGAAAAAAAACATTTGTAGCATCATGTACATTCTTGCTTGTCTTGACCAGACTATTTCTATGTAGGAAAATGTTACTAATATTGCTGAAACGACTCCTGCTTTTTTTGAGTATATTTTAGATGTAAGGAAATAGATTATAGGTATCATTAGTGTTCCGAATATTACTGAAGGAAATCTCATAGCAATTTCGTTAGAAAAACTGAAAAACAAACCTATGAAAGCTAAGAGATATGTGTGAGGTATTGATCTTGTATATTCAATACCTGAGTCAAGAAGGGGAAAACCATGTTCCAGTATTTTCATAGAAGCTAATATCGAGAATGTTTCATCGATCCAGTAAGAAAGATTTCCTAAAGCCCAGATTCTGAGAATAAAACCTAATATCAGTAATGTAAGTATTATCCATATAGGCTTTATTTTTGTTTTCATGGTATTGTAAATAATTTTTGATTTAAAAATTAATTCATTGAAGCACTTATTATAGTTTCAGGACTAGTGTTTTTTTCTTTTACAAAATAAATACTTTTATCTGGTGGCATGAAATCATCTTTTATCTTTAAGCCATATAAGACGATTAAATGATCATCCTTTTCTCCTATTTTTTTAAGATAAGGAAAATTATATTTTATGATTGTAGTGCTTTCATCACTGCAGTATCTCCATGCCAATCTCATTATAGGTGTAGCTAATTCTCTGCATACACTTTTTAATGCATTTTCTTTATATTCTTCATCAAAAAATTCAAGTTTTGAGAATTCTTCAGCTACAAAATCTTTTAAAGATTTCCTTCTTGCGAATGTATTTTTTTCCCTATCCAATTCTTTTCTTGCCTGCCTTAATGATTCTTCTATAATAAAACCTTCTTTGATTTGCTCTTCATTTGATGAATTTTCAGAATATTTTCTAAATCTTTTATATATAGGATCGTTTTTCTTTACATCAATTGTATTGAATATTTTATAATTAGTATCTATTACACTGATATTTTTATCAGGATTTTTGTTCTGCCTGTTGTAAAATAATATATCTTCAGATGTATCTTTTATTGATAATGAAGGATTACTTACTTCTAATATATTTCTCATGTAAAAAAGAGGATTTTCCACTTCTAAAGGTAGTAAATTTCTTTTATTTCCCATTTGTATAAGTAATATTTTTAACTTATTTTTAAATTTTTACCCCTTTAAAAAAGTAACAAAACAATATTTATAAATAAGAAATATTTACCCTTTAAAAATGAACCCATATGAAAAAAATCCTTTTCAAAGAGCATTGATGTTCGGAAATGAAGATGATAAAGACTTTGCTAATGAGTTTCTTAGTGTTAAAATGATAGCACCTCAAGTAGATCTTGGTAATATTTTTATTGACACATTGGTTGATGCATATGATATGAATGCACCATCTATGATAAAAAGAATGATTACTCATACTCCTCTTCCTATGGAATTTCTTGTAAAAAAGGATTATATTTTATCGTTTGTTATAGGAAATTATAATAATAAGGATTTTGGAATTTTTAATCACGGCAACCCTTTAGCTATAGGGAAGTTAAGACATGATAGAGATTATTTTTCATTTGAAATTTTCCAACCAAAAATATATAATGATTTGATCGATATGTTTTTTGAACTTGGTTATTTTTATTTTAATAGAAATTTAGGCGTATTCAATAATGATAATATATTAAAAGAAAGAATGTTTACTGATAAACCATGTGCAGAAACAGTTTATGATAATTACAAATGAACCCTTTTGATGAAGCTATTTTCAGGAACGAGAAACCGGAATATCAAAGAATTTCTTTATTATATCCACCGAATGATTTGGATATCGGGGATTCAGTACTTTACAATTTCATAAATCATTGTGATGTAGTTATACCGAATATTTTTTTAGAGGATGACACATCTTATTTAAGAAAAGATAAACATGAAAACTATTCACTGAATTTTGTATATATTAATAATTTTGATTTTGATTTCGGGGTTTTTAAAAAAAATAAGCCTTTATCTTTAGGGGTTTCGAGGCAGTGGTCAGATTTATATAAAATTGAGACTATTCAACCTCACATTTATAATAATCTTATTAGAGCAATGTTTTCAGATATTTATAAAATATTTGAAGGTATGGAATTATTAGATTTTAAAGAACAAGATGTCGATATTGAAAGATATGAAGTTGATTCTATTGATAGTATATGTCTAGATTCTATGTTTGATAGTAACTGATTTTAATTTTTTGTTATAACAGGATTTTTATGTATCCTTCATCAAAGAAGCAGATGTTTAATTCATTCCATGAACTTTTTGATAGAACTGCACATGCCTTAGGTTATGAAGAAATTGATAATGATAATTCAAAAAATGCTTCAAGAATTGGATACCGTAAGGAATTATGAAGTCATTAAATAAACTTTATTTTCACTTTTTCTCCTTTAAATTCTAATTCCTGTCCTTCAATATTTTCATTGATTTTTATTTCATTCAATCCACATACTTTTTTGATATTTTCAATCCAAGGTTTTATTTTTTCAAGAAGTTCTTTATTATCCATTTCCATATCGACCATTTGAGTCTTTACCATATCAAGCTCTTTTCTTGCATTCTGAACTCTTCTTATGAATTCTCTTGAAAGCCCTTCATTCAATAAATTTTCATCAAGGGTGCTATCTATGGCTATCATCATCCCAGGTATTTTAGATAGATAATAAGGTTTTTCTACATCTATATCAAATTCCAGATGTCTTGGTTTTATTTTTTTATCTTCAAATGAATATTCTCCATTATCATCAAGAGATTTTTTTATAAGCTTTGATTGTTCAGGAGATAAAGAATTTAGTTTCTGTCCAAGTTCGCCGGTTTCCTGCCCGAAATCTCTTCCAAGTTCTCTGAAATTGGCTTTAGCTTTATATATGATTTTATCAAAGTCTTCTACAATGTCAAGGTTTTTGATGTTTGATTGTGTCTTAATCATATTTTTAAAAAGATTTGTGCCTTCATCCACGATTATAGCTTTATTTAAAGGCTGTCTGATGTTTATACCTGCTTTTTCTCTTGCAGCAAGGATTCCTGATACAACTTCCATAGACTTTTCGAAATTCTTCACCATATCTTCATCTATAAGCGATTCATCCGAAGAAGGCCATCCATATTCGTTTATGCTATTTTTTTCAAGTGTTTCGTCATATGTCTTAAGGTTTTGGTATATCTCTTCGCATATGAATGGAGATATTGGTGTGAATATTTTTATCAGATTGAATAAGGAATATCTTAGCGTATAGATTATTGCAGATCTTTCTTCTAAAGTGCTGTTTGATTTTTCTCTTATTGATTGTATGTAATTCCTGCTTAATGAAAGTATCAGGTCTGTTATTTTATATGGTACTTCATCTATTTTATTCTTCTCGAATAACTCTGTGACTTCTTTTATGATAGTATTGGTCTTTGAAATTATGTATTTTTCTTCTGTTGAAAGATTTTCTTTTCCTTTTTTTATCATTTCATTTAATGATAATTCTTCTTCACTCATGTCGATTAGTTCATATAAATATCTTGAAGTGTTCCATAGTATTTTAAGTTGCCTTTGGTATAGATTCAATTGTTCCCAGCTGAAAGCTATATCTTCACCTGCTTTGGTACTTATGAAATAATATCTGAAATTGTCTTTGCTCGTTTTTGATATGACTTCTTCAGGTGATATTATGTTACCTAAGCTTTTAGACATTTTTACTCCATCAACATCCGATATGAATCCATGCATATTGACATTCCTGAAGACAGGTTTGTCTAAAGCTAATATGCCAGCAACCATAAGAAGATTGAACCAACCTCTGATCTGATCTTTGCCTTCTACTATGAAATCTGCAGGGAAGTATTTTTCGAAAAGATCTTTTCTTGAAGGATAATAAAGTGAAGCCCATGAAGCACATCCTGCATCTATCCATACATCAAGTACATCAGGTATTCTTTTAAGAGTTTTACCTGTTTCAGGACTTTTTATTTCGATTTCATCTATCCAGGGTTTATGTAAGTTTTCAGGGAGTTTTTTGGATGATAATGATTGTAGTTCTTCTTTTGAACCTATCACTTTAACTTCATCTACATTGCCTTCTTCATCTTCATGTACCCATATAGGAGCAGGTGTCCCCCATATCCTTTGTTTGGTGATGGAATTGTCTTTAAGATTGTCCAGCCATGAATTAAAAGCATTTTTCGCTGTTTCTGGATGCCAATTGACTTCTTTGTTGAAAGAGAGCATTTTTTCTTTAAGGTCTTCTACTTTGAAGAACCATTGTTTTGTAGTTCTGAATACTACGGGTTCATGGCATCTTTCACAATGTGCATAATCATGTTCAACAGGAGAAGTTTTGATAAGGAAGCCATCTTCTTTCATCATTTTTATGAAAACTGAATCGTCTTTTTTTGCTTTCATACCTTTGAATTTTTCAACTGTTCCAGGAAATATCCCACTTTCATCAAGGTCATTATAGGGCGGAATATTATTTGCAATACCTATTTGATAATCTTCAGGACCGCAACCAGGGGCACAGTGTACCATCCCTGTTCCTGCTGATGAATCTACATATTCAGTGCTTAATATAACTGTGAATATTTTTGGATGTTCTTTTTTCATTTCCTGTATTTCTTTATTTAGATGTTCCCATGGATGTTCGTATTCCTGACCTTCTATTTCCGAACCTTTGTATTCTTTTATTATTTTGTATTGTATGTTTTCTATATTATTAAGGAAAATACCTGAAAGGTCTTTACATAAAGTCCAGATTTCTTTTTTTCCGTCTTCTAAAGTGACTTCAGCGTCAACATATTCCATTTCAGGATTGACCATTATTGCCAGATTGAAAGGTATTGTCCATGGAGTTGTTGTCCATATCAAGAAGTATTCGTTTTCTTTTCCTTTTTTTCTGAATTTAAGGAATATAGAATTGTCTTTTATTTCTTTGTATTCTTGCTCATGTTTTGCAAGAGCTGTCTGGCAATGAGCGCACCAGCTCATTGTTTTTTCTCCAAGATATAATCTTTCTTTATCATATGCTTTTTTTATCAGATACCATACAGAATCTATGTATTCTTGAGTTATGGGTTTGTAAGGATCAGAAAAATCAAGTGTCACACCCAGTTCATCGAGGTCTTTGCTCATGTCTGCTGCTTTTTCTTCAGACCATTTTATACATTCATTGACAAAATTATCTTTACCATATTTTTCGATATCATCTTTATTTTCTAAAGAAAGCTTTTTTTGGACTTTCTGAGCTGTCGGCAGTCCATGCATATCATATCCTGCTCTGGAGAGAACATTATACCCTCTCATTCTTTTGTATCTTAATATAGCATCTTTGAGAGCATGATTCCAGGCCTGTCCGCAGTGTATTTTTCCTGATGTGTATGGTGGTCCTTGTAGAAAATAAAATTTAGGGCCGTTTTCGTTCTTTTTGTTTATTTTATCGATTATTTCTTTATCTTTCCAGAATTGATATATTTTTTGCTCGTTTTCGCTATTATACTCTTTGAAAGGGATATTTTTCATTTTAAAGAAGGCATCAATGGCGGATTTAAAAATATTTTGCTTAATATCCAAACTTGTAGAATTGAGTGATATTTTGAACGAAAATTAAGTCCTTAGGTAAACTGGATTGAATTTGTGCTCTTGTAAGTTTTTTTACTGCTTACTGCAAATTA
>JBNJGI010000025.1:0-13776 GCA_051819685.1 Nanobdellota archaeon
TTTTTTATACATGTGCTCAAATTTCGTAATAGTTAAACCATTAACGTTTAATTATTCTGTGCAATATAAAATACATTTTATTTATGTCGGTGACTAAATAACAAGAATATTTTTAAATAAGCAAATAATTCTCTAATCATGGCGAAAGACTCAGTAAGACTACCTCAAAGTACTGCAGGAATTATGGGTTTCAGTTCCGATGAAGATTCTATTTTTAAAATTCATCCGGGACATGTGATAGCTTTTATACTGCTTATTCTTATCTTACTAGGTATATTCAAGAATTTTAGCAGTTCTATAATAGGTATATAAAATGATGCCGGGTATGAATCAAAAACAAATGAAACAGATGATGAAGAAGATGGGTATGAGCCAGGAATCTTTAGAAGCTGATGAAGTTGTAATTAAATTAAAAGATCGTAAACTTGTCTTTAACAATCCTAATGTAGAAAAAGTAAACATGATGGGACAGGACACTTTTCAAATTGTAGGTGAACCTGAAGAGCAATCTTTAGAAGAAAATAAATTAGAGATAAGTGAAGATGACATAAAAACTGTTATGGATCAGACAGGAAAAAATAAAGATGAAGTCGTTCAAGCGATCGAAGAAACTGAAGGAGATTTAGCGGAGGCGATCCTTAAATTAAGTTAAGATGGAGGAATTCGAAGATTTACTGAAGAAAGCTGACGACAAAATATATGTCGCTGAACATATGCTTTCAAATACATATTCTTTATTAGGAGATCCAAAATTGCTTTTAGCTATAGTCGAGAATGTCGGGACATCTTATCAGAATGCAATAAGTGGATTTTTATTACATGAAAGGTTATTCAAAAGAATACCTCCTTATAACAGAACACCTGATTCGGAATTGACTTTTTTTTATTCAAAGGTAGTCCCTAAATATGGAATAGATAAAAATTACATTCAAGATTACCAAAAGATCAAGGAAACAATAAAAGCTCATAAAGATTCACCTGTAGAATTTTCGAGAAAAGGTAATTATGTTATAGCTTCAGATAGTTTCAATCTTAAGAAAGTTTCTCCGGATGAGATTAAGGAAGAGATAAAAAAATGCAAAGGATTTTTAAAAATAATCAAAAAGAAATTAGGAGGCAAGAATGACTAGGTTTATAGATGAAGAAATACATTTTTATGATCAGGCAGTAGATGAATTAAAAAGAGTGGACCACTTAGTTTTTGTTAGTTTGAAATATACAAGAACAGTGGATGTTATTAAAAATATATTGGAAAGAATGATAGAAAGTTTCCAGAAGATTATAGATGGACTTTTATCAAATGCTGAAGAGAAAAAGATGATATTTCAGGTACCTACATCACCTGGAGCTAAAGTTACTGAACTAAGAAAACTCTATCCGAACAATAAAGAACTCAATGAATTAATAAGCTTCTACCTTTTTTTAAGAAAACTTCATGCTGCAGAATATACTGCTACAAGAGAATTCAGAAGAGATGTTACAATGACAGCTACTTTTCCGGACGGGAATGTAGAAGAAGTTAATATTGATATAATATCAGGATATTATGAAAGGTGTAAAAAACTTATAGAAAATATAAAATCTATTTGTACTACAGTAGAAAGTAGCTAATTCAATATTTTATTTTATCAAGCGCTTTTCATCTTTTCTTTCACATAGCTAATTATCCTATCAGTCCAGACACTATCAATTGTACCTTTAAATTCTTCAGAAAAATATTGAATAGCTTTTTCTTTAAGATCCTTTCTCTTATTATCCAGACTCTCAAAAACCTGTTCTCTTATATCAGGTGGTGTCTTTTTTTTCCTGAAAGCTACTGTAAAATCTTTTACAAGCAGGAAATTTTCATCTCTTTGCCTCTTTTCATTATCTTTCCTTTGCTTTTCCCAGAATTTTTCATAGTTAATCGGCTTATTATCTTTCTTATTTTTATCTTTTATATTATTAGAATCATCTTTCTTACTAATCTTAGCCATAACCATCTTATGCATATTCTGCAAGAACTTATGCCTATCATCTATAGAAATTATATCTGAATATCCTTGAAGAACCAAATTAGTCGCGAAAGGACTAGGGATGCTCGTTTCAAAAGTTTTTATTTTAACTGAACCTTCTTTTATTCTCTCAAACACCTCGTAAGCATTCTCTATTTCCATAGCATCTTCCATAACTTCTCTATAAGTTTCTCTTAAAAGGATAAAATTTTCACCTATCTTCTTTGCAGCCTTGAGAAGTATCATACTACTCACTTGTTGCTTTCCTGCATTTTTCACATTACCTTTATAATTTCTTAAAATCATCAATGATCTTTCAGCGCAATGTCTGAATCTTCTCCTGACAATTTCAGTATTATCTATAGAATTTTTAAGAAGTTCCTTAAACTCTTCTTTATCCACAAGATCAATAACTCTTTTAACATCTAAATTAGAAGTTGATAACAGATAAAAACCATTATCATTCAATCCTATTTCTATACTTTTATGATGGTATTTACTTAGAGAATAAGCAAAGACTCTTGAAAGAGCTTCATTGACTTTTCTACCATTCAAAGAATGGAAAATAAGATAATGCTTCTTTGATTTTCCTTTATGATTGAAATCATCAATAAAATTTTCAATAACAATTTGACTTCTTTTAGGAAATAAATCTTTACCATTAACTGTGAAAAGATATTCCTCATTCATATAATTAAAAATAGCTTCTGATGTTATATCATCAACATAAAGGTATTCTTTAATCCATTCTATAATTTCTTTTTCATTCATTTCTTTTCTTTTATCAAAAAAATATTCTCTAAATCTTTGTATATCGTTAGAAAGATCATAACTCAAAGGTAATGTTTCAGATACCCATCTTGGAATTGTAGGGCTTTTACCACTTGCAGAAACTACCTGAGCAGACATACCTCTTGCATACCTGAATTCATAAACATCACCTCCAAGAACAAATCTATCTCCTTTCTTCAGTCTTTCTAAAAAAGATTCATCTATAGTTCCGAGAGGATACTCTCCTGATTTTACTAAAATGCCACTGGAAGAAGGTATGGTTCCAAGATTGCTTGCATAAATCATTCTTGTTAGTTTACCTCTTTTACCCAGTGTTCCATCCTCATTAAAAAAAATCTTAGCAAAAATATTCCTGTTCTCTAATGATGATATATCTCCAGAAAGATATTTTACCACTTGCATAAAGTCTTTATAATCAAGATTTCTATAACAATAACTTTTTTTTGTCATATTATAAAGCTCATCAGCTTTTATTCTTTCATTAAGAACGAACCCTAATATATGCTGAACAAGGATATCATATGAATTTTCTGGTATATGCACAGAATCAATTTTATGCTCTATCGCATTTTTCATAAGAACAGAACATTCAACAAGATCATCTCTGTCCATTACAATAATTCTTGCTTTAGTTATAGCATTAAGCTGATGATTAGCCCTTCCTGCTCTTTGCAATGCTCTCGCAACCGATTTAGGGCTACCTAATAAAATAACCAAATCTATATCTCCTATATCTATCCCTAACTCCAAAGAAGTTGAACAAACACCAACTCTTAATTTACCATCCCTTAATCTTTGCTCGATATCAAGTCTGTGGTTCTTACTTAAACTCCCGTGATGAGCTCCTATTAATGAAGAATATTTTTCAGAAGGTTTTTCAGAAGTCTCATGATAGCTTTTTGGAAAAATATTTTTAAGGTTATGTACTATCCTTTCAGTAGCAGCTCTCGTATTTGTAAAAATCAAAGTAGTTTTATGCTGCTGTATAAGCTCATGCATTTTATCATACATTTTTTTCTGTATATTTTTATAATCTGTATTGATAAGATCATTGACAGGACTTATCACTTTAAGGTCCACTTTCTTAATACTTGAAACATCTACAACTTTACAATTTCTATCAGGACCTGTTAAAAATTCAGCAATTTTATCCAAAGGAGAAACAGTGGCTGAAAGCCCAACTCTTGTTAATCCGGGATTAAGATGCTGAAGCTGTTCCATCATAAGACTAAGATGTACACCCCTTTTATTTTCAGCCATCGCATGAATCTCATCTATTATAACCCATTGAAGATTATCCAGATTTTCTCTGAATCTTGGAGAAATTAGCATTAAAGCAATACTTTCAGGAGTTGTTATAAGTATATGGGGCGGTTTTTTTGTCATCTTTTGTCTTTCGTATTGACTCGTATCTCCTGTTCTTACGCCTACTCTTATTCCTAATTCACCTTTTTTTAATCCTGCAGTCTCTTCTATTTCTTCAAGAGGTTTCAACAAGTTCTCTTTTATATCATAACCTAAAGCTTTAAGAGGTGATATATATATAGAATAAACCTTGTCTTCAAGTATACCTTTTTGGGCATTATCTACAAGCTCATTAAGGATAGATAAAAATCCAGTAAGGGTCTTACCGCTACCAGTTGGGCTACTTATAAGTATATTCTCTCTTGAATGTATTGGAAGAACTCCATATTTTTGCGGAAGACAGAAACTTGGAAACTTTTTATAGAACCACTTTTTAACAAGAGGATTAAGTATATTACTTGTCTTCTCTTCCGTATATGGATTATTCATTCTTTCTATCATTTTAAACTATCCTATCAAATTATATTAAAAAAACATTAAGCTGAAACTACTCTTTCAATTTATAATTATTATCCGGACATTTGTCCAGTGGCCTCAGAATAAAAAAAGTATTATTTTTTTAGTTTTAAATTTTATGGAATATCAGCACATACAACAAAATAAGTGATGACATTGCCTTGAAGTAAAGCTTGAATTTGCGGTAAGGAGTGAAACGACTTACAGGAACGCAAATTCAATCAAGTTTACCCTGAGGAATAAACATTCGTTTGCAATATCACTCATTTTTGTAGATGTACTTAAATTTAGTAATAGTTAAACCATTAGTGTTTAATTACTCTGCGCAATATAAAATACTTTTATTTATATGCTCAACTATATCTATATATCCTTACAGAGTATAAAGTTAATTTGGGATAGCACATTTACTATAATACCGATATCTTTAAAAATTATACATCAAAAGATGCATATATGGCAACAAAACAATGGTATCAAAAACTAGGTTTCAAAAGTTATCCTTTGGATCCTCGTAGTAATACAAACCTAATAGGCGTTGACAATATAGAAAAAAGGTTAGTATCTTACATACAACAAGGAAATATGTGTCTTCTGTGTGGTTTGACAGGAAGCGGAAAAACATCCATGCTCCAGAAGATTATGAAAAACAATTCACTGAAAAAATTCGATTTTTTCTATATATCTGCAGATGGGATAAAAAAAGATAAAGAAATTGATTCTTTGGTTAAATCCAAAATGAATATATTCGACAGAATTTTGTTCAAAAAGCCTAAAAACATGGTTATATTGCTTGATGAATGCCAGGTTGCCAGCAGGATACTTACAGAAAGCATAAAAAGTAAATGGAATGAGACTTATGGTTCAGGAGAAAAAGTTGTACACAGCGTAGTTGTTTCACAGATACCTTCAAAACTAACATCTAATTTTTCAGGTTCATTTATGGACAGGCTTGGGAAAAGAGCGATAAGAATGAAAAAACTCAAACCTTCTGAACTAAAGAAAGTACTGGAGATAAGATTGCAAAATGATAAATATGATCTTATAAATAAATTCGATAAGAAGGCACTTGACTTTCTTGTAAAAAGCTGTGACGGATCGGTAAGGCAATTGCTTGAATTTTCAGATACTGTTTTCAGGGAAATTGACAATATTGATGAAAAAGCCCTCCTTGATAATAACTTCAAGATAAAAAAAGAACATGTGTTCACTTTCCTTCAGGAATTCGGTGTAAAAGGAAATTATTCAAGATCTACAATAAAGAATAATATGAAACAGATAAAATCTTCTAAAAGATTATCAAAAGCTGTTGAAATGTTTGAATCATTCGGAGAAATGAATTCTTCCCAGCTAGCTGAAAAGATGGACACATCAAAATCATGCGCTAACAATTATATAAAAAGGCTTGATTCTCTAAATGCTCTTATGATATCTCATACAGAGAATAAGACTAAATTTTATGTGCTTTCACCAGCGATAAAGCACGAAGTGGTTTCAGAATAAAATGGCTAAAAAAGGACCTGTTGCGATAATTATCAGGGACGGGTGGGGATTCAGGAAAAATAATGAATTAAATGGACCTGTTAAAGGCATTACACCTTACACAGATATGATAATGGAGCAATATCCTAACACTCTAATAAGTGCTGCCAGTGATGCAGTAGGATTACCTGAAGGATTCCAGGGTAATTCTGAAGTAGGTCATCTGACAATAGGTTCAGGAAGGATAATAAATCAACCATTCGTAAAGATAAATAAAGCAATTGAAGATGGAAGTTTCTATTCAAATAAAAAAATAAATGGTGCTATAGAAAATTGCAAAAAAAACAAAACAAGCCTTCATGTAATGGGGCTTCTGCAAAAAGAAGGAGTTCATGCTCACATAAACCATTGCTTAGCTATATTGGAAACCTGCAGAAGACAAGATTTCAATGATGTAAATTTCCATATATTCACTGATGGAAGAGACGCCCCTGTCAATAATTCAATTAATAATGTCCGGATATTAAAAGAAAAGATAAATGAGACAGGGATAGGAAAAATATCGACGATAAGTGGTAGATATTATGCTATGGACAGGGATAAAAGATGGGACAGGACTAAGAAAGCTTATGATTGTATAATCAAAGGGAAAGCAGTGAATAAATTTAAAGATCCTATCGAACATATAGAAAAATGTTATAATAATGAAGAAACCGATGAGTTTATAATTCCTTCAAAAAAATATTCTTACGAAGGAGTCAATGAAAAAGATTCCATTATTTTCTTCAATTACAGGATAGACAGACCCAGACAATTGACAAAAGCTATAATAGAAGAAGAATTTGAGGGTTGGGAAAGAAAACCTTTAGATGTACATTATGTATCAATGACTGAATATTATTCACCAATGGATAAGAAAGCGAGAATTGCATTCCCTCCTGAAAGACTTATAAATCTTCTCGGAGAGGTAGTTTCGAAAGCAGGGATGAAACAATTAAGGATATCCGAAACTGAAAAATATGCCCATGTCACATTTTTCTTTAATGGACAAGTTGAAGAACCTTATGAAAATGAAGAACGCATACTTATACATAGCCCTAAAGTAGAAACTTATGACCAAAATCCAGAGATGTCAGTTAATGAAATCGGTAATAGAATTATAGAAGAACTGGACAAAGAAAAGTATGATCTTATTGTAGTAAATTTTGTAAATGGTGATATGGTAGGCCACACAGGTGATTGGGATGCTGTGTTGAAAGCAGTAAATTCAGTTGATAAAAATCTTGAGAAAGTATGCAATAAAATACTTGAAAAAAAAGGAACAGCACTTATATTCGCAGATCATGGTAATTGTGAAGATATGACTGAAGAGTGGAGGACTTCACACACTACAAATAAAGTCCCTTTTATACTTTTAACCCAAGATGAAAAATATAAAAATTCTGATCTATATAATAATAAAGGATTAAAAGACATAGCTCCTACAGCATTAGATATATTGGGTATAGAAAAACCAATGGAGATGGAAGGAGAAAGCATTATAAAGAAATAATTAATCTTTAAATAAATTGAAGGAGAATAAATATGATTGAAATTATAATTTGGGTGATGATTTTAGTATTTTCTCTTACACTTCTTGTAAAAGGATCTTCCTGGTTTACAGATTCGGCTGAAAAAATAGGGATAGCATTAAATCTTTCACCTTTCTTTATAGGATTTACTATTGTCGCTTTAGGAACATCACTTCCCGAGTTAGTTTCTTCAATATTCGCAGTATTCAGAGGAGCTTCTGAAATTGTTTTAGGAAATGTACTTGGATCCAATGTTGCTAATATACTTCTTGTCGGAGGTATTGCTGGCATTCTTACTATAAAAAGAACAATCAAACATAATGGGATGACAAGAGATATATTATATTTCTTATTTTCAATAATACTTCTTACAGCTCTAATTTGGGATGGTAATATATCTTTTATAGATTGTATTGTCTTAATATCTTTTTTAATAATATATATCTATTTCTGTCTAAGGAATGATGATGGTCATAAAGATAATAAATCTGTAACTTTGAATGAAATTATTTACCTATTTATAGGTGGATTAGGAATTTATTTCGGTGCAAAATATACTATAGAAGCAGTAATATCCTTATCTTTACTCCTTAATATGGCAGAAGAGATAATAAGCGCAGGAGCTGTAGCTTTAGGCACTTCTTTGCCGGAAGCAGTTGTAAGTTTTGTTTATGTCAAAAAAGGTGATATCGAAATCGCTTTAGGTAATATACTTGGTTCGAATATATTTAACACTTTAGGGGTTGTAGGTATTGCCGGATTATTCGGAAGTCTATTAATTACAGACAAAATTTTATATGTCCTTCTTCCGATTGTACTTATAGCGACAATAGTTTTTTCTGTTATGCTTATAACTAAAAGAATTAATAAGGTAGAAAGTTTTTTGCTGTTATTGTTTTATTTTTTATTCCTTGCAAGATTATTCATTTGATACATGAATTAATGGCACATGCAACAAAATGAGTGATAATATTACCTTGAAGTAATTTTTGAATTTACGATGAGGAGTGGAACGACTTAAAGTATCTCAAATTCAATCAAGTTCAGCCAGAGGACTAAGCATTAGTTCCAATATCACTTGCTTTTTAAATTGTGCTTTATCTTAAATTAGGATTAGCTTCTTTATATGTTTCTAAAGATTTAGTAATAGCATCCCAATAAGGAAGCATTTTAAATTTTCCTTCCTCAAGAAAATGATTCAATCCATGTCTTAAAATATTTATAGAATCGCCATTCTCATAAGATTCCATTAAAGGAACGAAAAATTCTTCCATTACTTTTGTGAATTTTTCAGAAGGAATTATTCTGGCATCATTTTTTACACCTTCAACCTGATTAACAGCTTTGGAACTTTCCATACGTGATATCATCCTCTCTACATTATACCTTTTACCTTCTCCCATAATATTACATAATTCATTTATATTAAATTTATCAGGAAGTTTAGAATTATTTACAATTTCACTTAATTTTCTTTCTCCATATTGATTATTTTCTTGTAAATGCTGATTGAAATTTTCACCTATTACAAAAACTCTGCCTTCATCAATCTTTTTTTTATACAAATCACCTCTTTCAGCCATTCCTTCTATCCTCCTTCTTATAGTGCTTTCAGGTATATTACTATGTTCTGGGAGAGTGCTATATGATGATTCCTCTTCTGTTTCAAATTGATGATAAAGATTTTTTAAGAATAAAGCCCAATCTGAAAGATCGTGAGAATTTTGTCTTGAGTCCTCCATTCTAGAAAGCCAATCATAAGTGCTTATGCCTGTCCTTGATACAAAACTTAAAGCCAGCATCCCTGTAAGAAAATTCAAATTGATAGGATTGTTAAATTCATACACAAAAACTGATTTGTCTTTAGGTATATTAATACTTCCAAGATCTTTTTTATAATGCTTAAGCAAAACATCTGAATCATGAAGGTCTTGAAAAACTCGTCCTACTGTTTTCCTTAATTTCATTCTATTATTTTTATGGATTCTTGCTGGTGATGAAATGATATCATTAGTAGTTGAAGCCACAGTGAAAAAATGTTGTCTTGTTACATAAGGCATCGTTAAAACGGTTGTATGCATTTCAGACATTACTGACTTAAGGATATTATTCAGGCTATTCATTATTCCATAAGTTAAATTAAACTTATATTTAAAAGTTTCTTAAATGGTTACTATTAAGTAGTATATGTTAATAATTATTTCTAAATTAGTCAGCGACATAAAAATATAACAATCTTCTATCGTTGGCTAATTGATGAAAATAAATAAACAAAAAGAAGTAACGGGGAAGTGAAATTAATCACTCCCCCGGTTCTTCGCCAAAACCGCTTGAAAAATGAAAACGGTATAAAGGCTCCCTCATGAAAGGGGTTGAGAATTAGAAGGGGAAAGGGAGCCTTTACCACATACTTAATCTCATTAAGTATAATTACCTTTAAACATAACTAGTATATAAATGTTGTGTTTTTATATACAAATATGTATACTAAGTTACAAAAAAGATATTTAAAAAACTATATTTTTCTTTAGAAATAACGGAAAAATTTTTTTAATTATGTTTGAATTTTTATACAACAATCCGATATATTTATAAAACCTTTAAACTGCACATACTGTAAGATGAAATTAGTATTATCAGAACCAAAATATTTCAAAGATAGTATTTCGATTATATCTGAGCTTGTAAGTGAAACAAGGATAAAAGTATCGAATACAGGTCTTACTATAATCTCTATGGATCCTGCAAATGTAGCAATGGTAATATTCAAATTATTATCATCATGCTTTAGCGAATATAAAGTAGAATCTGAAACAGAGATAGGTTTGAACTTAAATAATCTTAAACAAGTCCTTAAAAGAGTAGAAGTTTCTGATATAATGGAACTTGAAACATCAGATAACAATTCAAGACTTGATATAACTGTAAAAGGAAGAGTTACAAGGAAATTTTCTTTACCTATGATAACTCTTGATGATAAAGAACAGAAAGAACCTAATCTAGAATTCAATGTTGATGTAACAATGCCTGCGACATTATTATCTTCAGCCATAGAAGACGCAGATGTAGTAGCGGATTCAGTTTCAATAATAGGGAATACCAACAAGATGACAGTATCTGCTGAAGGCGATTTAAACAAAGTAGAAGTAGATATAGAAAATTCTGATGAAGTTAAGATAACGAATAAAGCTGAAGCGACAGTAAAGTCAAAATATTCAATTGAATATCTGAAAAAACTTATAGCTGGAAGCAAAATATCGGATAATGTACAAATATCTTTCAGCAATGATTATCCTATGAAAATGAGTTTCGTTTCAGTAGACAAAGCAAGTTTATCATTCATACTAGCTCCAAGAGTGGATAACGAATAAAATTATTCTGAAAAATGGATCAGGCCTTCAAGGATTCCTGCTCCATAATTACCATTAAATTCATTACCTTTTGCAATATATATCTTATCTTTGATTCCATATTTTTCAGCATATGAAATCAATTTATCCTTTACTTCTTTTTTAGCGTTTTTAACAAGAACACCTTTCATGCCAGAAGTGAGCATGGAAATATCATTCCCGGAATCTCCTGCGACAAGAACTTCCTTATCATTATATCCTTCAATTCCAATTATGTATTTAAGAGCTTCCAATTTATTTGCTTTCGGAGGCATTATATCTATCTGTGCGATGTTTCTATTCACATCCACACTATAAGTAAAAGAATAAGGTATGTTTTTTACAGAAAGTCTTTTATTGATTTCATTATAGATAAATTCCTCCTCTAACTTAATATCAGCAAAAAAACTTTGTTTGAATCTGTTAGTAGTCATTTTTCCTTGTGGATAAATTTCTTTGATATCCGATAGCAACTTTGATATAGTTTCAGGAAAAACATCACTCCATTGTTTTTCTAATTCATCCTGCCATTCATTCATTTCTTTAAAATCGCCTTTATTATAAAAATAAATCTTAGTTCCTACCATAGAAATACAGAAATCAGGCAAAGGAATCTCATAATTATTAATAGCATCTTTAATCTGTGATAATCTTCTACCACTAACATATATCACTTTTATTTCGTTGTCTAAAATATATTTCTTTAATTCCTTATAAGCTTGAAAATCAAATTTATGATTACCATTAGGAAGCAAAGTCCTGTCAAGATCCGTCGCTAAAATCTTAACGCTCATAAAAACACCTTTTTACCATTAATACAAACTTCAGTAGCAAGTAAAGTAGCTGCTGCACTCCATGCCTGGAATTTAGTTCCATTCGGTTTAATACTCTTACCATTAAAAACTTCGTTAAACTCCCAGTCATTTTTTGAATTAAGATTATTGATTGCTGAAAGTATTTTCCTGCCTTTTTCTTTCTTTGATGCAGCATAAAAACCTAAAACCATAGGCCATATACCCCCATTATGATATTCATAAGGTTTATTCCTGAAAAATTTCCCATAATTGTTAATAAGAATGTTCCATAAAGGACTTTTCTTAGTTATGACAGGACTAAAAGCAGGGATATAACTATCAGGGAATTTTTTTCTCACAAAACTATTGATTTTATTTTCCTGATAATCAGAAGCCACTCCTGTAATAATAGATAAACTATTAGCGAATAAATCAAAATATGATCCATAACCTCCTGGATTAAAATATGGGAAAAAATAAGGCTTCTTCATATTAAGCGCTCTTTCATATATAATTTTGTTATAAGATTTATTAAGATTTTTTTTAACCAGCCAATAATTAACATTAATATTATATTTCAACTTATTTATTTTTTCATCGATCTTTTTCTTATCATCTTTATCCAGAAGTTCTGAAAGATACCTGAATTCTTTGAAAGCTTGTAGATAAAGAAGCTGATCATAAAGAACATAACCTTCCTGTATATATTCATCGGCCCAATCTCCTGTCATAGGAACATAAATAAGACTCTTATGATTGAATTCATGGACCCTTACCAACTTAATAGTTTTCCTGAACTTAGGAAAATATCGTTTCGCTAACCCTAAATCTCCTGTTTTTTTCACATATTGTCCAAAACCTATAAGAAACCAAAGATTTGCATCAACTCTTCCTGCCGTTCCTCCGAAGCTTACTTCTTTTTTGAAAGGATCAACATTACTGGGGATTTCTCCTTGCTCATGCTGATAAGAAGCCAAAGTTATCAATGATTTTTTAGCTGCTTTAAGAAGTGTTGCATTATTAGTTTTTAGTGCAGCCAGAGAACATATCATAGAATCTCTTCCCCAAATTCTTTTATACTTACCATTACTGGTCTTATTTTTCGCAGCAGTAAAACCAAAAGAATTAGTGCAATTCTCAAGCATCTTCTCTGCTTTATCATAAGCTTTTGATTCGAACTCACTTCTAATTCTATTTGTCATCAAAAAATATTATGAATAGAACTTTTTAAGTTTTTCTGAGTTTTAGTAGACGACATAAGATTGTTATATTTTTATGTTTCCTTGCAGAAAACACAGAAATTTAGATAGACTAATTCTGTCAAATATTGAAACTTAAAATAAAGCAAGCGATTAGTAACTTGTTATTGATTATTGTTGCTAAAATTGTAAAATTTACAAATTTGAACGATAGAGAGTTTAGTTATTTTCTTTAAATAATTGGGTTTATGTCATATAAAATTAACTTTGGTTAACTTTATAAATCACAAAAATAAAAAGACTTACTATGGTTGCTTTAAAACTCGAAACTCGAAACTCGAAACTCGAAACTCGAAACATGTAAAGACGAGTCATATTTCTATTATGGAGGTTAATAAATGACCTCTAAATTCCTTAAAAAAGCACAGACAGCAACTGAATATCTTATAATATTAGCAGTAGTTATTGTTATTGCATTAATTGTAGTTGGAATTCTGGGTGGAATTCCTTCCATTGGTGGCGGAGCAAATGAAAACAGAATTAAAACTTACCTTACTACAATGCCTGTAGGAATAACTAATTTTGTAGTAACGCCTGCAAAAACAACTCTTTTATTTAGGAATAACCAGCCAAATACTATAAGAATAGATGAAATTTCAATAGATGAAAAAGTTTGTCGTTCAGATGACCTTACAAATCCTTCTTCTAAAAAATGGACTTTAAGTGTAGGAGAA
>JBNJGI010000026.1:0-1796 GCA_051819685.1 Nanobdellota archaeon
TTTTTAAAAAGGAAGGTAAAATATTTGTACCTGCTTATGTATCTATGTCAAGTCATTTGATTTTTGATTCAAGGAATAAACAAAAATTAGAAGATTTATATGAAATTCTGATGGATAAGGCCGATACATATCCATTATGCCTTTATAATATTGTTAATGAAAATTTTGAGATTAATAATATAAGAAAAAACTCTTCAATTGAAGATTATTTTAACCAGTTGACTTCTATAACCAGAGAAATTATGCCGGTTATACATAATGAGTATATGAAGATGTCTAAATTCATGATAGGTATTTTAGAAGGTAGTAGTAGTTTGGATAATGAGGTAGCATCTGAAATTGGTTTCTACTCTGGACAGTTTGGTAATTCCAAACCTATAATTGGAATAAGAGGTAGTTCTTCACTAACTGAAAACATGGATGCACCTATATATCCTAGATTGCGATATCATATAGATAAAGGACCTAATGAAGGATATTTTTTTACAGGTCATGATGCATTTGATAAGGCTACACAAAAGATAGCTTATATTTCGGAAAATATTAAAAATTCACTAGGATATGATTAATGATAATCTTATATATATGATGGTTTATATAAATATTTAAAAATCTAAAATACAAGGAATTTGTTTTGAGGTTGATAAAGATAGCTCAGAATATTCCTGATTCAAATAAAATTTTAGAGGAGAGCAAAAAGGCACTTGTTCATCCCTCAGTTCCTGTAACAGAATTGTTTGAGAATGGGATAATAGTTTTTGTTAAAAAATCACCTTTCAACAGAGAACCTGTAAATTTCAAGGTCTATTCCGATAATAATGCATTTTATCTAAAGCCTGAAGCTGATTGCTTTTACATGGATCGTATTCTTCCAAGGAATGCAAAATTTAATGTAGTATTATCTGAACTTGAAAATGAATTATTATCTGTAACTTTCTCAAATGATCAAAAAAGTTTTAGAACACTTATAGGAAAAATAAACAATGAGGACAAGAATTTTTTAGGTAGTGCTTATTACCAGGCAAATAATGAAGGAGAGAATTATGTTTTTATGCCTTCTGATTTTTCTTATTATGAGAATAATGATATTTTGGAATTCCCTGTTTATAATTGTTTTAATTAAATTTTTGCGTATTTGAAAATAGGGTTCTTATTGTCGATATTACTTTTAGTCGTTGACATAAATAAAATATATTTTATATTGCGCAGAACACTTATGATTTAACTGCGATATTTGATATAATTAGTCTAGCCAAATTTCTGAGTTTTCTGTAAGTCAATATAAAAATACAACAATCTTATGTTGCTGACTATTTCTTGGTAACATTTAAAAATGAAACTAATTTCATCGGAATTATGGCGAAGATGGTGTAATGGTTAGCATAGGAGTCTGTGGAACTCCAGGTCCGGGTTCAATTCCCGGTCTTTGCCCTTTTTAGGGTTATAACTTATGCCATAATGGGACAACCTGGTACCCACGCCAAAACCTTTGAAAAAAAGGTTTTGATACAAAAATCAAACATCATAAATAAATTAATTTTATATTTATGCCACGATGGGACAATCTGGTACTCCGCAAGACTGGAAATCTTGTGCCTTTCGGCATTCCCGGTTCGAATCCGGGTCGTGGCGCTCTTTTTTCTTATTATTTTCCGGATTCGAACGAAGTTGTTAAAACTTGTTTGAACTCAAGGAATTTATAATTCCGAAGATGAATCCGGGTCGTGGCGCTCTTTTTTCTTATTATTTTCCGGATTCGAACGAAGTTGTTAAAACTTGTTTGAACTCAAGGAATT
>JBNJGI010000026.1:1896-11962 GCA_051819685.1 Nanobdellota archaeon
TTATAATTCCGAAGATGAATCCGGGTCGTGGCGCTCTTTTTTCTTATTATTTTCCGGATTCGAACGAAGTTGTTAAAACTTGTTTGAACTCAAGGAATTCTTTACCATATATTAATTATTAAACATTTTATTAATTGTATCAGGATATATTATAACAATATTGTAATCTTTTTCAAGTCTTTCAGCAATACCTTCCCTGTGATTAAATCCGAAAAAAATAATTCCTTGTTTATCTTTAAATTCATCTCTATAATTTTTTGCTGCAATTTTATCCCTTTTGTCTAAAATTATATCCTCTCTGATTTTATTATAGTTTAAACTTAAAGAATTATTAAAAGGATCCTTATCAATATACTTATCATCAAGTTTTTTTTCAAGTTCAAAATAATGAGAAGCTATATCAAAATAATCATTTATTTCTAAACCATTTTCTTCAGTATTTGACTTAATTTTATCTAAACTTTGTTTTAAAACTTTATATTCTTCTTTTAATGTTCCATCTTTCAACTTAGATAACATTTCGTTTATTAAATGAGATTTAGTTTGTTTTTCATTTGATATTGAATTACATATGTTCTTATATCCTTCAATATTTTTTAAAAATCCTTTTTGATTATCATTTTTGAATGCCTCATATATGTTCATTTTATAACCTGCTAAAAGGCTTTTGTATGCATTTATTTCAGTATCCAAACCATGTATATTAAGATAGTTAGCAATTAATGAGAGTCTTTGAGTTTCTTGATTTTCTAAAGGCACTATATTATAATTTTCATTATTAAGCAATTTTTCAAGTAATGATATCTCACCAGTTTTCAATCCCGGATCTTTTTGATTTTCTTTTTTTTTTGCAAGGCCTTCGACAGCAATGTCATTAATTCCTGTAGCTTTCCTTATTTTTTCAAGATTAGGATAATCTTCATCAGATTTTTTTTCTGGTGAACTATGGATGTCAGCATATATTAATACTGTTTGTTTTTCTGGATCATAACTTCCTTTTTGTTTTACATGAATTCCTTTAATATTTTTGCATTTTTCAAAAAGAGGATTTTTATCTAATTTTTTTGATTCCACACCTTTAGAATTTTTTTTATTTTCCACGACTTCTTCCAAAGTGTCGGTTTTAGATTCAACTATTTCTGGACTTGTTATAATACCTAATGATAATATTGAGTTTAACATAAAGTTTTTTAGTTTCATAATTATATAGTGGTAAATGATTTAATTTAAAAATTTTTTTTAGAATTCTCCATTCCATTCTTTAATATATCTGTCAATAAATTCTTTTACAAAGTCGTATCTGTCTTTTGCTATTTCTTTTGCTTTTGGAGTGTGAAATATATCTGGTTTTAATTTAAGGATTTTTTTATAGAAATGCGATATTGCACTGTGGTCTTTTCCTGATATGTATTCTTCGTCTAAAATATCATTAGAATCATATTCAACATCTCCTTTTTTTCCAGCATAATAAAAAACTCTTCCAATAACTATTGCACCTAATGCATCTAATCTGTCTGCATCTTGCAGTATTTCTGCTTCTTTTGTTTCTGGTTTTATTCCTGTACTATATCTGTGTACTTTTATTGTGTATGAAACTTTTGGTATTTTTTCTTCTGGAAATCCTAATTTTTGTAGTATTTCTATACACATTTTAGATCCTTCTTGTGCATGGCATAATTTTTTATTTTTTGTTTCTTTTTCTCTAGCTATGTCATGAAGTATTGCTGATGCTCTAACTATATCCATATCGGCATTTTCACTTATTTTTATTGCGTTTGTTAATACTCTTTCTGTGTGGTCAAAAGAATGTCCACCTGCTTTTTCAAAATAATTTTTTGCTTCTTCTTTTAATTGGTCATAGAATTTTTCATCCATTTTAATTTACAAAAATTTATTGTTTTATATGTTTTTTTAAAAAAATGTTTACAAAAGTAAGTGATATTAAGAAAAAGTATTTGTTTTTCTGGATGATTGAGTAACTTAGTTTTGAGTTTTATGTTTTAAACTTATAAATGTAGAATCGTAACTCAAAGAGTGATATATTTATTTTATGTACCCAAAAACATTATAAATAAGCGATTTTAAGATTTTTTTATGAGTGAAGCAATTTATCTTGAGGATTCTTATCTTAAGGAATTTGAAGCTAAAGTTGAAAGTGTTGCATCAGGTAAGTTTGTAGTTCTTGATAGGAGTGCTTTTTATCCTAAATCAGGAGGACAGCCTTTTGATACAGGAATTTTAAAGAGAAAAAGCGATGGTAAGGAGTTCAGGGTTGTTTTTGTTATAAAAATCGATGGGAACATAAGCCATGAAGTTGAGGATTGCGACTTAAAGAAGGGTGATGAAGTTATAGGCAGGATTGATTGGGAAAGAAGATATGCTCATATGAAAGCACACACTTCTGCACATATACTTGCTGAAGCTTTGTATAGAAGAACGGGTGCATTGACTACAGGTAATCAGCTTTCTGATGATATCTGCAGGATAGATAGTGATTTCGATTATGATCCTGATGTGATTAAACAAGTTTTTGATGATGCTAATGATGTTATACAGAAAGATATTTCTGTTACAGCTAAAAATATTTCCAGAGAAGAAGCTGAAAAGCTACCTAATATGACTAAATTAGCTAAAGGCCTTCCTGCTGATATAAAAACAGTAAGGATTGTTTCTGTAGGTGATTACGACCACCAGGCAGATGGCGGGACTCATGTGAAATCTACTTCAGAGATTGGCAGTATTGAGTTCGTAAAGTATAATAGTAAAGGCAAGAATAATAAAAGGCTTTATTTTAAGGTTACAAATTGAATTTATATTCTTTAATAGAGTAATCTATTTAAAAAAAATCATTTTTTTATCAATTTATGACAGTTTTAGATTTAATATATAAAGAAAATTTAAATAATTCTATAAAAAAGATAGAAATCTACATTTATCATATATATGAAAAAGTTAATATTATTGTAGAAGTGAAAAATAAATATTATGATATTAAACATAAAAATAAAGGGTTTATCGATAAAGATAAAAAAATTTTCCAGAAAAATCATAATGGCATACCTCATCCTGAAAAAAAAGATAAATCTTTATTTTATTTTAAAAAATGGACGAATAATAGGCTTAAAAGAATTAAAAAGATTCTTGATCTTGAGCTTAAACATTTGGAAAAACCAACTGAAAATATAGCAGATTATTGTAATAAAATTAAAGATAATGTGAATGATGAAAAGCTTATTGATTTATTAAATAAATTGAATATAATTCTAAATAAACAGATTGAATATATCAACTCGATTTATCCTATAAAAAACTGGGATCTTTATACCCACGGGAATTTATTCCCGGATTATTTTATGAATATGATTAATGATGAGCTTAGTATAATATTTGGGACACATAAAGTTAAAAATTATAATGAACTTATCGGTTTATTAGTAAAGAAACTATCTTCACAGGATGTACCTATCGATACTATGCTTTATAAGCTTTTAGAAACCAATCATAACAAAACTGTTTCTAAGAATGAGGATGTAATTAAAGTTTTTCATGCAAGGCCAGTATATGATCATTCGATATTATTTCCTTTGGATGTTAAGACAAAAGAGACAGGTTTTTATGTTGATAAGGATCCATATGAAGCTAGAAATATTGTCACAAATATTTATAATATAAGAAGTTGTGAGATAAGAGTGTATGAAATATTAATGCCTTTTGTTCTTTTTAAAAATGCTAAGGAAGATATTAATTCAGATGAGTGGTTGAGAGAAAGAGGTTCATTAAAATATGCTTTTGTCTTTAAACCTTCAGATTATTCTAAATTAAATTATTTTTTTCATAAAAACAGAATTATTATAAAAGATATCACTGGGAAGTTGTGAAAAAGACAATATTTAAATATGCCTTATTTTTACACTGATGTATGAATGATTATAATATAACTTTCGCAGATTTGGATTTAGAAATAATTAATCAATATTCAAGAATTTTAAGTAAATTCAAGAATATGAAATTTATACAGAATGATATAACTAATGTTGAAGGTGATGCTATTGTATCTCCTGCAAATAGTTCAGGTTTGATGGATGGCGGAGTTGATGAAGAGATTGTCGGAAGATTCGGAGAATCTTTACAAGAAAGAGTCGAACTTATGATAGATAATGACTTTGGAGGGAATATGCCTATTGGTGAAGCAAGAGTTGTTCCTACTTATGACAAGAAAATCCCTTATATTATTGTAGCTCCTACAATGGAAAGACCTTCAAAAGAAATTAGTAACGAACAGGTTTTTAATGCTGCTTATGCTATCTTCAATTGTGTAGATCTTCATAATAAAAATAATAAAGAGTTAAAAAGTATTGAAAATCTTCTTATACCTGGCCTAGGGACTGGTTATGGTAATATTTCCCCTTTAAATTCTGCTTATAGTATCGGTCAGGCATATAAAAAATATTCTGAAGAAAAATAATTTTATTTTCCATAATTTCTTTGTCTTGAATAGAAATTTTTTATAATGTATGTGAGATTTAGTGCAATTTTTGTATGAATCTAGGAAGTATCATGTTTTTGCTTAAAAAAAATACTGGGTATTAGAGGAAGAAAAAATCAAACAAATATAAGTATTGGGATGGTTTATATTAAGTCATAATATCGAAAGTGTAAGTAAATTTCTTCAGAAATTATGAGTGATTATAATTTTTGGGACAAGGCTTTACATCAATTAAATTTTAAAAATATCAAATTTTTTTAAAAAATATGGTTTCTAAATTTTATGTAACTTTTGTAGATACAAATCCAAGGGTAATAAACTCTTATGTAAATGTTTTAAACGGGTTTAACAAATTTAGTTTCTTGAATGATGATATTACTAAAACCAGTGGAGATGCCATAGTTTCTCCTACTAATAGTTTTGGAGATATGGATGAAGGAACTAACAGAATAATTCTAAAAAAGTTCGGAGAAGATCTTCAGGACAGAGTGTGGAAAATGATAGATGATGAGTTTGGAAAAATGATGCCCGTAGGTAGTGCGAGAACAGTATATACTAATGACGATACAACCCCTTATATTATAGTAGCTCCTATTTCAAGAGATAGTAAAAAAAATGTTACAATTAAGAATGTGTTAGATACAGCTTATGCTATTTTCAATTGTGTTCATGATTTTAATTCTGATTCAATGTCAAAAAGTATAGATAAACTTCTGAGTCCAGGTCTTGGAACAAGATATAATTGCGTTTCACCTGAGCATTCTGCCTATAGCATTAATAAAGCATATTTAAATTATCTTGATAATAAACATAGATGAAATATAATTTTATTTTCCATAATTTCTTTGTCTTGAATAGAAATTTTTTATAATGTATGTGAGATCATTTTTATCAATATCGGGCCATAATTTTTCAATAAAAAACCATTCGGAATAAACTGCCTGCCATGGTAGGAAATTCGATGTTCTTATTTTACCACCTGTCCTTATTACGATGTCAGGAGAACTTTTTGTGTATAATAGATTTTCAAATCCTTTTTCATCTATCTCCTCTCCTTCTTTTATAGCTTTATTGACAGCTTTTATTATTTCGTCTCTTCCTCCATAACCCATACAAAAATTAAGTATGTATTTCGATTTCTTTTTTGTCTTAGATTTTATCTCTTCCATTTTTTCTCTAAGATCATCTGGAAAAAGATTCATATCCCCTAAAAAATTGATTCTTGTTTCTTCAGGTATTTTTTCATCTATTTTTTTTAAGAAACTCCTGAATAAGTTATATAATGATTCTATTTCTTTTTTAGTGCGTTTAAGATTTTCTGTAGAAAGTGTATATATTGTCATCTCTTTGACATTTAGTTTTTCACACCAAATAATGAAATTTTCGAGTTTTTTGGCTCCATACTTGTGACCCTCGAGTTTATTCAACCCGTTTTTTTCCGCCCATCTTCTATTACCATCCATTATGACGGCGATGTGTAATTTTTCCATAACTTTTTGTTTTTCGAACTTTTTAAAAATTTTTCTTATATTTATCTTTAAGCATTTCATATGTTTCTAATGAACCGATGTCATAAACATTTTCTTTGAACTCAAAAGCTTTGACATTTGTGTTTCTTACTAGATATTCCATGAAATATCCTGTTGCATCCGGATTATTTCCTTTAAGATAATTTTCAATTGTTTCTTTAATATCTTTTTTGAAAAGATAACAACAGATAGATTTCATTGTAGATTTAGGATTTTCGGGCTTTTCTTGGAATTCAATAACTTCATTGTTTTTGTTTATTACTGCAACACCGTGTTTGTTTTTTATTATTTCTTTATCTTTCATATCTTTTACTGCAAGGGTATTCGTATTGCTTTTTTTATGAAAATTATAGAAATCTTCTAGACTGAATTCTATAAGGTTGTCAGCAGCTATTACAAGGTGTTCTTTGTTATTTTCTGTGGCTAAACACATGTCTTTTATAGCTCCAAGCTTGTTTTCAGGGCTTATGGATCCATCGTTAATTATTTTTATGTTATTTTTTTCATATTTTCTAAAAAGTTCGTAAAATTTATTATTTGTTACTATTTTTATGTTTTCAGGTTTTAGAGGTTTTATTTTTTCTAAAATGTGTTCTAATAAGGGTTTTCCTGATATTTTTAGTAATGGTTTAGGGAAATTTTTTGTTAAGGGATACATTCTTGTTGCATATCCTGCTGCTAATATTATTACTTCCATATAAATTTGTTTTTTTATTATTTTAAATATTTTTTTCATTTTTTTAATTATTATACATTAAATACTTTAAGTTTTGAGGCACATGCAACAAAATGAATGAGGATATTACTTTGAAGTAAAGTTTGAATTTGTGGTAAGGAGTGAAACAGGAGCGTAAATTCTATCTAATTCATCTGAAAGAATTAATTATTGTTAGTAATATTACTCACTTTTGTGATTGTGTCATGCCATAATTTTATATATTAGTTAATATAATTTATTTTATGATTGTAAAAGAAAAAGATATGGGTAGCATTATAAAGGATTTTAAAGATAAAGGTAAAAAAGTGGTTACCACTAATGGGAGTTTTGATATTCTTCATGCAGCTCATGTTGCTATTCTTGAAAAGGCTAAAAGTTTAGGGGATATTTTAGTAGTTCTTGTTAATTCTGATAATTCTGTGAAAAAAAACAAAGGCCCTAAAAGGCCTATTAATGATGAGAAGGATAGGGCTTATCTGCTTGATTCTCTTGTTTGTGTAGATTATGTCTGTATTTTTGATTCTGTAGAAGTTGTGGATGTTCTTGAAAAGCTAAAGCCTTCTGTCCATGTTAAGGGAGGCACTTTTATACCTGAAAGAGTGAAAAAGGAACAGGAAATCATGGAATCTGTTGGTGGTGTGTGGAAAAATATTCCTGAGATAGATGGTTATTCATCTAGTAATATTATTTCTAAGGTTTTAGATGTATACAAGGATGAAACTTTTAAATAAGATAATCTTCCTATTTTTATGATTATTGAACCCGCACAAGGAATTGATGGAAAACTTAAAGAACAGGTTGATAAGATTTTTGAGGGCTTTTTCCATTCTAAACATGAAGGTTATGTTTTACATACTGATAATGCTTATGTAGCTCATAATGAGGAAAGAGTAGCAGGTTTTATCGAACTGGATAAGATTAATCCTGTTTTTATGCTTGGAATCAGAATTCCTATTAGTTCAGAATTCCTGAAACATTGTTCTAAAGGGATTTATATTGATAAAATAGCCATAGATCCTGATTTCAGAAATATTGCGATGGGTGAAAATCTAGTTTATGCTGGTGTTGAAATGTGCAGAGATAGTCACAGGCTTAAAGGCGATCTTGATATTTCTTCTAGTGTTTTGACTTTAGAGAATGAACATAATCCCTCAGGAGGTTTTTGGGAACATTTGGGTTTTAATCATATTGGTTCTTATACTCATGAAGAGCCAGGGATTGCTCTTCAACACAGAGTTTATCAAAAAGATATTTAATTATCACTCATTAGTTACGATAAATTTATAAATAACTTTCATTTCTACCTTTTTATGACTTTAAGAAATACTATAGAGAATTCAAGACTTGCAAAATTAGTTTTGACAATCGGCGCAGCTACAATAGTAGGTTCTGGTGTATATTTTGCTGATAAGGTGTCTAACCCTATGGATTATGCAGAATCAGGTTTTGTTATAGCAAGGCATGGCGATAATTATGTTAATCTTCATAAAACTGAAGGATGGTCTGAATGGGCTATTGAAAATAAAGGTATTGATAAATATAATCCGTATATAAGGTTAGGCAATGTTGTAGAAGTTAAACAAAAACTTTCTATTGATGATCCTGAAGGTGATTTTCTTGGAGATACTAAAAGAAAGGTTTATGATACTAGAGAAGAAGCAAGAGAATCTCTTGAATTCCAAAGGTTAAATAAGTATAGTGAAGAGTAAGTTTTATATATTCTAAGAATATTTTAATTTTATGGCGATATTAGATGATTTATTACCTATAATAATTACTTTTATAGGAGCTCTTGTAGCTATTATTTTTTTTAATATTCTTATCACTAAAAGCAGAAAGATTCTTCTTAAAAGATCTAAAACTAAAAAACAGAAATCTAATATAGAGATTTTTACAAAAGTTATGAAAGTTATAGTGGTTATTCTTGTACTTGTTATTGCGATTTTTTCTTATTTCGGTTCACTTACAGGTCTTGGTGTAGGTTTAGGTATTTTTTCAGCTGGTTTGGGATGGGCTTTGCAGAAGCCAATAACTTCTGTAGCTGCATGGATTATGATTATTACTAAAAGACCTTTCGAAATTGGAGATAGGGTTATTGTGGGTGGTGTTCGCGGAGATGTTTCTGATATTACGACTACACATTTTTATCTTAAAGAGATTGGTGGTATTGTAGCAGGAGAAGAGAATTCAGGAAGGATTATTATTGTTCCTAATTCAGTACTTTTTGATAGGGAGATTATTAATTATCATGGTGAGGATGAATTTGTTTTAGATGAAGTTTCTGTTGTGGTAACTTATGAAAGCAATCTTGATAAAGCTATCAAGGTTGGAGTTGAAAGTGCTAAGAAGGTTACTAAAGATGTGATTAAAGCGACAGGGAGACAGCCTTATGTAAGGACTTATTTTAAGCCGGATGGTGTTAGTGTACAGATAAGATATTTTTCTTATTCAGTAATACTTCAAGAAATTTCTTCTAATATTACTCAAGAGGTTTTCAGAAGGTTTAGTAAAGAGAATGATTTGAGGATTGCTTATCCTCATAGAGAGATTGTTACAAAGAAATAATATGGTTTTAATTTAACATAAATCTAATATTTTTAATTGTTCATTTAACTTTGAAAAAGCAAACCATTTCTTGCCTAAGTCTGTTTCAAATCGAAGATTTGTAACATGCCAAAAATTTATAATTTTCGAGCACTTTAAAGAAGCACCGAAGTGATAAATTTGTTTGTCAATTATTAGGAACCGGTCATGTGATTTGTTAAACTTAACTAACTCCAAACCACAATACTGCTTGTTAAACTTTTTAACAGCCAATTCAAGCTTTTATGAACTTATGTATGTTAAATATACCTTTTAAAAGTAAGAAAAAACAAACAAAAATTTATAAATAAGAATGGTTTCTGCGTAGTTGTCTAGTTAGCAATATTCACTATGGAGTAACATTTTTAAATTAATCAGGATTCTTTCTTTTATGTTTGAAATAATATTTATACTTTTACTAGGATTGTTAGGTCTTTGGCTTCTTTTGATGGCATATCCAAAAAACTATCTAGTTATTTCGGTTATTGTAGCTTTTGTAGCTTTCTTTTTTGGAAGTGTTGTATCATTTCTTTTTTCAAATTATTTTAAATGGTTTTTTGCAGGTTTGATTGTTTGTTGTTTCTTTTTGCTTAGTTTATTTGTTAGAAAGAAATTTGTTAAAAATGAACATATTGAATCTTTCAGGAGGATTTTTGGTTTGAGTACATTAATTGTTATTTGTTTTATATTTATATTTTATTTCATTTCTGAAAGTATTTACCCTTCGGGTTTTTTTGGTGTTGAGAAAAA
>JBNJGI010000027.1:0-11844 GCA_051819685.1 Nanobdellota archaeon
AGGTATTATTAAATTATTTATACCTTCTATTGAAGAATTTAGTAAAAGTCCTGTAATTGTACCTATTATTGCTAATGCTCCTGAAAGTATATTGAATAAGAATGCTTTTTTCTTCGTCATACCTGAATATATTAATATCCCAACATCAGATATTTCTTGAGGAAGTTCATGGAAAAATATGGAAATTGTCGATGCAATTCCTAAAGGTATACTAACAGTATAACTGGCAGCTATCACAAAACCATCTGTCAAGTTATGTAGCCCATCCCCTATTATATTAATAGGAGCAAGTGTGTATGCATGATTATGTATCTTTTTTTTGCATCTGTGCTTCCAGTGTATTAGTTTTTCTATTAAAAACATAAAAATGAATCCTATAAATATTATTATACCAGCAATCCTGAAATCAGAATCATGATGAAATATTTCTGGAAGTAATACTAAAAAAACAGCACCTAAAAGAACACCAACTGAAAGACTTAATAGATTAAGAAGTATATTATCATTTATTTTCTTTTTTAGGAAAAAAGGTATGAATACTACTGCAGATATAAAGGAAATCAAAAAAGAACTTAAAATAGCATATAAAGCAATCATAATAAAGAATATTGTTATTCACTATATAAATTTTTCTGGTTTTTCACTGGACAAACACGCGCGTGGAGTATATAAAGAATTATGATATACTTATTCATGTGATAAAAATGATTGATCTATCAAATAAAACTATTGAAAGGATTTTTTACAATCAAGTAAAAAAGATGACTCTCGGAAAGAGGGACAGTTTAAGTTATCAGTTTAGTGACTGTTGGATAGGGTGTTAAAATGAAAGATATGGATAGAGTAATTGCAAGGACTAAATCAAGAGTTTATACACTTGAGAATATAAATCTTATATTATAAAAATGAGAAAATATATTGATTGGAAAAATTTTAAGGAGTTTGCCGAATGGAAAAATAAGCAGAATTTTTATGGTAATGCTTTTATATTAAAAAGAAGCTTAGTTCTGGCAACTTTCATCTTTATGTGCATAGTTACTCCTTTCACTAATTGGATGATACCTTTTTGGCCTAAATTGATAAAGAAAGATATAATTATAAGATATAATTAGACCTAAATTGATAAATAAAAATAAGAGAAATATTATTTATCCACCGAATTGCTCTTAACAGCTTTTGTTTTCCCATTTGGCAGAGCAAATTTTACAAGCGCTGGTGGCGGTGTGAATTTTCCCAATATACCTAATTTTGAATGTATTTTATAGGTTATTAACCTTTCTTCATACCCTTCAATCACAGGGAAATTCCATTTAATCAATGTACCTTTTTTAGGATGTTTTACTACTTTAGATGGTTTTAAAGTTCCAAGAGTGAACTCTTTTTCTATCTCTGTAATATCAGGTATTCTATCAACCACCATTACATTTTCAAGAACCTTGTTTGTTCTATTTCTAACACTTAATAATACCTTAATTTCAGATGTCCCCCCATCTTTTTCCCCCATAATTGTCATTTTTTTGGATATTAAAAGAGGACTTCTGAATGTGTAATAAAGTACAAGGACAAGTATCATAATAAGTATAATAGCGGTTGTTGTATAAAACCATGGACGATAATCAGTTGTTATAACTACTTTCTGGGTTTCAGCAGGGTCTAGCGATATATCAAATTCAAGATAACCTTTACCATCTTCTTTAACAAAATTTGAATCCGGTTGAGTTTTTGTAAAGAAATTTTCGAACATACCTATCTTATAGCTGAAAGTCTCTTTATTAGGCACATTACCGTAATTTGTAATGTTAACTTTATATCTTTCATACATGAATTTTCTCTTAGAAGAAGACTCTCTCTGGAAAAATATTTTGTTCTCGGAAATGTTGAATTGAAAACTTTTGTCTATAATAAGAGATCCTTTGTAAAAAGCTTTTACATCAAGATAAGCTTCCTGAGGTATTATGAAAGGATCAAGATCAAAATTTAAAGTCTTGATGAGATCATTGTTAGGCGGTATGGAAGTTGTGAAACTTTCTTTGAAAAAAGGAGATTCTAACACTACATCCAATTTGTTAATGTCAAGTGCGTTCCTATTTGAGAAAATCAGTTTAGTTTCCATATCTTTTCTTGGGTCTATTACAATCTTATCTTCCGCATTAAGGAATTTTGCTTTTAAAGATACTGATGGTTGGAATTCCCTGTGAGCATCAGATTTTATCATTATGTCTTTTATTTCTTCTTTATGTTCCTTTGTCCTTACTGATTTTACTTTTAACTTAAGTGAATATATTCCACTTTCAGAAATTAGAGATCTTGGATAAATTTCTAATGTAAATGTTTTGGATTCTCCTGCAGGAACACTAGGAAGACCATCTATTTCAGGAAAGTTAAAATCCCATGAAGGATTTGGTGAATACACAGAATATGAATCGTCAAAATTGTTATTATTATTTATTGTTAATTCAAAAACTGCTTCTTGATCTTTATATATTTTATTAGATCCTTCTGATTGAGTTTCAACCTGAAAAGAGAAATCTGCAAAAGCTACTGGCAACAATAAAGCCATAATAACCAACATAAAAACACTAATTGAAACTTTTTTTATAACACTCATGTAAATTCCCCTATAATTTTAATCACTTAAGTCATTTAAATAATTTTCTATTGTCTGGCACAATCACAAAAATGAGTGATATTGCGAACAAATGTTCGTTCCTCCGAGCGAACTTGATTAAATTTACGCTCCTGTAAGTCGTTTCGCTCCTTATCGTAAATTCAAAAATTTCTTCAAGGCAATATCATCACTCATTTTATTTTCTGTTCTTATTATCTTTCAACAGATTTCCTATAGTCATCCCACTTGTTTCTTCTTTTTTTTCTTCTTGTTTGGAATGTTTTAGTTTTTTTATAAGATTTATACCAAGCAATCTTTCAATTTTTCTAGCAATTTTGATATTTAAAGGTAGTTCTTCTGTTTCTATATGATGAAGATAAGAATCTTTTATCATCAACATCTTGGCAAGGTCCACTTGTCTCATTTTTCTTTTTTCTCTTTCTTCTTTGATTTTCTTTCCAGCGTCCGATATTATTATTTCTTCATAAATTTCTTTTTCTCGTTTTTTCTTATTTTTATTCTCTATTACTTTTTCTCCAAGAGAAGAACATTTTTTACAAACATTAAGAATGACGCCTTCAATTTTATATTTTTGAAGAGAACCCACTTCCTCACCGCACATTTCACATTGCATGATTATTTAGTAGGTAAAGGTTATTTATAAAATATCTGGATTTTTGGCACAATCAAAAAATAAGTGATATTTCGAACAAGCATTAATTATTTCAGGTGAACTTGATTGAATTTACGCTTCTGTAAGTCGTTTTACTCCTTATCGTAAATTCAAAAATTAATTCAAGGCAATATCATTACTTATTTTGTTGCATTTGCCGGATTTTTGGTATATTTAGTCGCCGGCATAAGATTTTTATTTTTCTTGAATTTTATTTTTCTTGAATTTTATACCTTCATTTTCAAGGAGTCTTTTTTGTTCTTTTTTTCCTCCAAAAACATAACCTTCAGATAAACTTAAATCGGTTCTCACAACACGGTGACAAGGAAATTTTTTTCTGTCTGGATTTTTATGTATTATGTTTCCTACAGCACGATATGCTTTCTCATTTCCTGCAAATCTAGCTATCTCTTTATATGTCATGATTTCTCCGGCAGGAATTTGACTTATCACCCGGAATACTTTGTATGTGAAACTCATTATAATTATGAAAATCATATAAAATTTATAAATATATTGAATATGACTTATATCTACAATAAAGAGCGATATTGGAAATACATAATTTTATGTCTCTGATTAATTTTAAATCAAATTTTTATTTATGTAATTTTCAATAGGCTTTATGTTCTTATCTGATTTATAATTTTTAGCTATATCTATTATATATTTCTTATTTATTTTTATACCCTTTTTTTTAAGCTCTTCAGTGAAATCAGATGAAGCTATATGCTGAAGAAATTGAGTTACATTACTTGGATTTTTCTTGAATATACCTCTTTCAAAATCTATCATGACAGGTTTTTGATTTTTTATTATTATGTGTTTACCAGGTCTTGTCATTTCTTCTTTCTGAAAACCTGCTATATCCATTTTATAACATTGTCTTATTAATTCCAATAAAACTTTTTTTATATCTTTAATATCAAATTTTTTGTAATAATCCTTCCATAGAAGGCCTTCAACATATTTATATGATAAGAAATTGTCAGAACTTTCATAGAATAAGGGACCTATATCAAGAGTATTTACAAACTTTAATTTACTTGATTCATTAGTAATAGCACTAGAGGCTTTAGTTTTTTTGTTCAAAATTTTTATTGATAGTTTTTCTGAATTTTTTTTAGCTGTGAATATTTCTCCGTGTTTTCCTTTAGCGAGAAATTTGATATTCTTGTAACCTTTTTTTTCAAGCTTTATTCTTTCTTCTCTTTTTTTTATATTATATATGTAAAGCATTTCCATCATATAACTTTTTTTTGATTCAAGTTTGTAATCCATACATTCCTGTGAAATTTTTTCAAGTATTTTCAATGGTTTTGAAAGATCCGAGAAAAGAAGCAAACATACTCCTTTATTTTCAAGATGTCCAGGAAGTTCTTCAAGAAAACGAAATATTGTCTCATACCCTTTTTTTCCTCCATATAATGCATTTTTTTCTGATTTTTCTGATATTTTTGATTTTGGAAGAGGCAGATAAGGTGGATTGAAAACTATTAAATTATATTTTCCCTTTATTTTTTCAAAAAGATCGCTTATAAAATATTTTTTGTTAAGTTTTTTTATAGCATCAGGATTTATGTCTGTCCCTGTATGATTCGAGGAATATTTTTCAATTTCTTGAGATATTCTTGCATTACCAACCCCTATTTCTAATGTTTTTTTAAATAAATCAGGGTGCTGTTCTGCATATTTTTTTATTTTTTCAAGCATAAGTAAGGTATCTTCTCTTATATCATATATGTAAGCCATATTTATGGATGATTTTCTATTTAGTTAAATATTTTTTGAGGCTATAGTCGCCGACATAAAAAATATATTTTATATTGCACAGAATAATTAAACGTTAATGGTTTAACTATTACGAAATTTGAGCACATGTATAAAAAAGAGTGATATTGCGAATCATTGTTCGTGAAACTGTTCCGGCACGTTGTCAAGGAAAACCTTTCGGCGGTTTCAACAAGTAGAAACTTTTAGTGCGGTATAGTCACTTTGTCCCTAGTCTTAAACAAGTTTAAGGAAAGTAGGAGGGTATAAAACCCCCCGAACAAGTCAATTTGTAAAGGCAAATTATTTTGTCCGGGTGAACTTGATTGAATTTACGGTCCTGTAAGTCGTTTCACTCCTTACCACAAATTCAAAACTACTTCAAGGCAATATTATCACTCATTTTATTTTAAGTTTCAATATTTGACAGAATTAGTCTAGACAAATTTCCGGGTTTTCTGCAAGGCAATATAACAATCTTATGTCGTCTACATCATTTCAATACATTTATAAATAAAGATTTAGATATATTAATATTGTTTAAAAAGAGGTAAAATGAATGTCTTATTAGAACTAGGAGGTATAATTATTCTTGCTACTTTTCTGATATTTATAGCAAGATATTTCAAACAACCATATATTCCTGCTTACATTCTTGCAGGGATAATTCTAGGACCTGAATTCGGAAGGTGGTTATTCAATAACGGAATAATAAGCCAGCCCGGATTTATAACTGATCTTTCTTTGATTTCAGAGATATCAGAAATAGGTCTTGCATTTCTTCTTTTTGTAGTAGGTTTGGAAATAAGTTTTAAAAAATTAAGGGACCTTGGAAAAGTAACGATAATAGGGACAATAGCCCAATTTATTTTGCTTTTCACAGGTGGTTACTTCCTTTCGAAAGCCTTCTTCCCATCATTACCAAGTATATATCTCGCTCTTATGCTTTCATTCAGCTCTACCATGGTTGTAATTAATATTCTTTCTAAGAAGAATGAATTGGATACGCTTCATGGACGGATTGCAATAGGTACTTTACTTGTTCAGGATTTTATTGCTATAATCGCTATCACTTTACTCACAGGAATGCCTTCAGGAAATGAAAGTGTATGGATTAATTTTTTAGCAGTCCTTATAGCATTTCTTAAAACAGGTATTCTTATTTTACTTACTTTTGCAGCTTCTTTTTATGTTTTCCCAAAAATATTCAGATTCGCAGCTAAATCTCAAGAACTTCTTTTGTTAAGCTCAATTTCTGTAGCTTTCTTTTTTTCAATTTTTGCTGAGAATATCGGTAAAATTTTATTATTTGTTTTAACTTTGGGAGGTAACCAAATTAATGAAGTAATGCAAGGACTTATATCTCCAGGACTTTCTATAGCCATAGGTGCTTTTCTAGGAGGAGTTGCTTTAGCTTCATCAGATTACTCTCTCGAGATACAAAGCAAGATTTCACCTCTTAAAGATTTTTTCGCTACAATATTTTTTGTTTCTTTAGGTATAGAACTAGTCTTTAAAGGATTCAGTATGATAATACCTTATTTACTGGCATTCCTTTTATTCCTTGTATTCTTTAAACCAATTATATTCATTATTATAACAGGACTTTTCGGTTTTGAAAAAAGAACTTCTTTTCTTACAGGTATAACTTTATTCCAGGTTTCAGAATTTGGTCTTATAATAGTTAATCTGGGTTATATTACTGGAGATCTTATTAGCAGGGAATTTTTCTCTATGACTGTTCTTCTTGCAGCGGTTACTATGATAATGACTTCTTATGCTATAAAATATCAAAACCCATTATATAATTTGATAGGTCAAAAAATTTCTTTCCTTAGTACATTGACAAAGAAGAATGAAAAGTTACAGTATCTTCCGGATAATATCAATAAAGAGGTTGTTTTAATAGGTTATAATAGAACAGGATTTAGTATTTTTAAAACGTTGAAAAAACTTAAAAAGAATTTTTTAGTGCTTGATTATAACCCTGAAGTTATAAAACACTTGATAAAGGATAAAGTCCATTGCATTTATGGTGATGCTAATGATGTGGAAATACTGAAAAGGCTTCATTTCAAGAAGGCAAAGACTGTTATTTCAACAATTACTGATTATTTCACAAACGAGCTTATAATAAAGAAAGTTAAAGAAGAAAACAATAAATGTCTTGTTTTTGTAATGGCTTTAAACCCGAAAGAAGCTCTTGATCTTTATGATAAAGGAGCTGATTATGTCGTTCTGCCACATTATTTAGGAGGAGATCATGTTTCATTCCTTTTGGAAGATGTTAGTTATGATATTTCAAAAATAGTAAAAAAGAAATTTAATCATATACAAGAATTACACGAAAGACATAAAAATCACCATACTTTGTAATAATTATGAAAAAGGAAAGTAGTTATAATTTATTGAAACCAAGTGTAAGGATAGGTAAATCAGGTATAAGCGATAATTTAATAGAGGAAATAAAGAAAAACTTAAAGAAGAGAAAGGTTATTAAAGTAAAGTGCCTTAGGTATTATCTTGATGCTTTTGAGGGAGATAGTAATAAAGACAAGATTAAAGACATTGCAGAAAATATAAGAGTTATGATTGAAAAGCAAGATGTGAAGTGCGATTTAATTGAAATAAAAGGTTTCACTTTCATATTTAAATCAGATAAAAATGAGTGAGGAAATCAAAAACGATCAAGTAGAAGCTTTGAAAGAAGCGGGTTTCAAAAATCCTGAGATAGGTGAAATAAGAAAAGATTATTATGATTATACAGGATTTCCCGATCCTGAGAAAAAATACTGGTTATCATATGAAGCTGCAGAATATACTATTGAAGAAATGTATTTTTGGATGCTTGAACATGGTAATGATATACAAGATATGCCTTATGTGCATAAGATAACTGATATTTTTGCTTCTTCACAGGGCTCAAGTATGTTCGGTGATATGGGTACACGATCTTCTGCTTTACAAAATCAAGCTTCAAATCTTTTGGCCACTTTTGGCAATATGAGTAAAGACCTTTTCAAGAGAGTGAGAGAATTAAGACAAATAAGAGAAAGATTGTCTTATTATAAAAAAGCTGATAAAGAACTGAGTTTTAATAAAAGGAAAGAGAAAGTGGCTATTGCTGCTGAAAATACTCTTAAAGATGCATGGATAAATCTTGTAGAGGGTGGTGGAGAAAATCCTAGTTCGATATATGGGTTAGGAAGAAAAGTAGGTTATACTATATTACCTGATCTTTTTCTTCAAGCACCTCCTTTAAAAGAAGATGAGATAAAGAAATATGTAGATTCTTTGGATTTTAATAAAACTGTAAAAATAGCTCTTGAAAGGAAATTATATCAATTCTATCATTGGAAAGAACAGACTTATAAAGAGCTTAAGTTCAAAAATCAATTTCAGAAAAAACTTATTTATCAACATTACCAGAATATGAAATTATATCTTAACTGGATAAAACCTTATATAAAAAATTCGGATAAGCTTCAGTCTAATGAAACATTTCTTAACTCTTCATCTATTATAACTGCTTTCGAATCCAGCATGGTTGAGATAGAAGTCCTTTTATATAAACCTTTGAAAAAGATAGAAAAGAAAGATAATAAAGGGAATGTAATCGATAAGAAAATAATGAATGCTGTTGTTAATATGCATTTTATTTATAGAAGTAACCCGAACATGGATTTCCATGCTAAAGATAGTTGGCAACAAAAAGGACCTTCCCATTTAGGAAAAGTTGATGCTATTATAAGAGCTTATGGTTGGACTGATGAGGATATTGAAAAATATCGAAAACTTAAGACAAAAGAAGAGATAGGTATGATTAAAAGCATAGATTATACTTTAAAGGATGAAGCTGATCTCCTAGGGGATGATTTGAAGCAAATTATAGATGAAGTTGAAGAGGATATGGGTAATAAACTCAATAAGAAAAATGATAAAGAGAATGTTGAAAGCGATCAAGAAGCTATAAAGAAGCAAAAAGAAGAAGTTAAAAGAGTTACTAAAGAAATGTATACTCCTTTTACTGATGTTTTTAAAGGATTTAAAGATGTCTTTATAGAACCTTTTTCTAAACAGGATATGAAAAAAAATCAGGAAGAGTTCAATAATGAGTTGTCCGATGCTAAAAATAAAGCAGTCAAGACAGCGGAATTTGTTGCATGGCAGATTTATAAGAACTATAAAAAAGCTCACAGAATGGTTACTTGGTAATTTATTTATGTTTGTTTATAATTAAGAAAATATTCTAAATTTTTATTATTAATAGTATCATTATAGCCTAATTTTATTGTTTTATTTATTTTTTTATAATTGTTTTTTATAAGATTAATCTTTAAATTTGATTTTGGATAAAGTCGGAAAATATGAATACTATTCGGAGTGTCATAATTTTCAATTTGTTTTTGAGTTTTTAGATATCTTCTTTTGAGTTTCTGAAAATTAAGCCACAAATAAAAAATCTTATCATATAATCTGTTCTGTCTATAGGAGAAATTATTTATGATTAAGATTTTTTTAGCCCCTAATTCAGCAGCTTTCTTTATGTGACTTTCTCCATTTGATGATATAGGACTGTCACAGTAATAAGAATCACCGATTTTAATATTAGGATTGATTTTATATATAATGGGTAGGGCTTTAGTTGCTCTCAGACATTCAAATAAATCAATTCCTTTTTTATTTTCAAAATAATTTATGCTTCCTGTTTTTTTGTTTAAAGCCGGTATAAAAAACCTTATTTTTGATTTTATTACTTTTTTTACATCTAAAGGATAATGCTTCTTGAAAACGGAATCTATTAAATAATTAACATCTACAATTTTCCAGAACCTTTTGAAGTTTATGAATTTTTTTGAAGGAACGAATCTTTTCCATACTTCCAGGATAGAGTTATATTGTCCCGATAAATAATATGCTCCGTTACCTGCACTTCCAGACCCACAGATAAGTATATCTGGTTTTACTTTATATTTTTCTTTCAAAGCAAGGAGGGCACCGGCACCATAAACTGAATTTATACCTCCTCCTGACATTATTATAGCTAATTTCTTTTTCATAAGATAAGATATGTTTAATATATTAATAAATTTAGTTTTTATTTGAATTAGTGTGTCTATTATCAATTTTTTCTAAAAATTCCACTGGTCACGGAGTGAAAAAGAATTTATAAAGATAAAATAATTTGATATTTTATGGAATTTTTTAATAACTTCAAACCAAGACTTTACCAGCAAACTATATTTGCTAATGCTTCAAAGAAAAACACTTTAGTAGTTCTTCCAACAGGACTTGGAAAGACTGCTATTTCCCTTATGCTTGCAGCATCAAGACTTAAGAGATTTGAAGATTCAAAGGTTGTTATAATGGCACCTACAAGGCCTTTAGTCAGCCAGCATTATGATTCTTTTAAAGAGATGATAAAAAAAGATTTTATACATGAAGATGAGATTGTTTTTATGACTGGAGCTATTAGTGCGGATAAAAGAAAGGAATTATGGGATGATGCTAAAATTGTATTTACAACCCCTCAGGGTTTCGAGAACGATATTCTTTCAGGGAGGATTTCTTTAGAAGATGTAAGTCTTATGGTTTTTGATGAAGCGCATAGAGCTACAGGTGATTATAGTTATGTCTGGATTGCAGAACAATATGTGAATAATGCTAAGAATCAAAGAATACTTGCCCTTACTGCTTCTCCTGGTACTGATCAGGAAACTATAAATGATGTGTGCAGTAACCTTTTTATTGAGAAAGTCGAAGCTAGGAGTAAAGAATCTCCTGATGTAAAACCTTATGTACAGGAAACGAAAATAGTTTATTCTGAAGTTGAAATATCAGATGAGATGAAGGAGATTCATGAGGATTTGAAAAAATTGCACAAAGAAAGGATAAAAAATATAGAATCGGTTTTCGGTAAGTTAAACAGGAAAAGCAAGAATATATCAAAGAAAGATCTTCTTACAATGCAAGCTAAACTTCAAGGTATGACTGCTAAAGGAGAAGCAGGACCTGAAGAGTATAAGACTATTTCAAAATTAGCTGAAGTTATAAAAATCCAGCATGCTGTTGAATTGTTTGAAACACAAAGCGTTTTTTCTACTTTGAAATATTGCGAGGATTTATGGAAACAAGGTAGTTCAAAGAAAAGCAAAGCTGCAATTAATATATCAAAAGATGTTAATTTCAAAAATGCGCTTTCGAAGTTATGGAAACTTTCTGATGAAAATGTTGAACATCCGAAAGTGTATAAGGCAAAAGAGATTGTAGAGAATTTCTTAGATAAGGATCCAAATAAAAAGATGATTTTATTTTGTAATTATAGAGATACTATCAAGAAGATTAAAGAAGTTCTTAAAGATAATGAAAATATAAAACCTGAGATTTTTGTTGGTCAGGCTAAAAAGAATGGTAGCGGTCTGACACAGAAGAAACAACTGGAGTTGGTCCGGAAATTCAGAGAAGGTGAGATTAATGTTCTTATCACGAGTTCTGTCGGGGAAGAAGGTCTTGACATACCTGCTGTAGATATGGTTCTTTTCTATGAACCTGTGCCTTCTGCAATAAGACAGATACAGAGAGCTGGAAGGACAGGAAGGCATGAAAAAGGACTTATTGTTGTATTAATCACGAAAAATACAAGAGATGTGGCTTATAGATGGGCTACAAAAAATAAGGAAAGAAAAATGAAAGATATATTGAATAATGCTGAAAAAACAGTGCTTAAAGACAATGATGGGAGCTTGAATGAGTTTAAGAGTGATAATGAAAAAATTGAAAATAAAAATTTGAG
>JBNJGI010000028.1:0-10387 GCA_051819685.1 Nanobdellota archaeon
TATAATATTTTTATAATGACAATTTAAAATGATATTTATAACTGGAAATGAACATAAACTAAGAGAAGCACAACAAATTCTTGGAGAAATTGAAAATGTAAAAATAGATCTTCCGGAACTTCAGGGAGACGTTGAAGAAATAGTTAAAGAAAAAGCTAAAATAGCTTGTGAAAAGATAAAAAAACCTGTCTTTGTCGATGATACAAGTCTTTGCTTTAATGCATTTAACGGTATGCCGGGACCTTATATTAAATTTTTTGTAACAAACATGAAGAAAAAAGACATTGCAAAAATGCTTGATTCATTTGAAGATAAAACTGCAACTGCAATCTGTGCTATAGGTTATTGTTTTCCTGAAAATGAACCTGAATGTGTTTTAGGAAAAGTTAAAGGCAAAATAGTATATCCAATAAAAGATAGTAAATTTGGATGGGATCCCATATTTCAACCTGAAGGATATGAAAAAACTTATGCAGAAATGGATGTAAAAGAAAAAAACGCAATTTCACATAGAAGAAAAGCGCTCGAATTACTTAAAGAGAAGGTTTTCCAACAATAATCTTAGGGTTGCATAAGCACACTTCTATAAAAAAATTACTTTATTTGTGTTGCAAACTAGTTTTATATAATATTTATAAATGTATATTAAATACACATTAAGTGAATTAAGGTGATTTTATGGTACATGCAAGAATGCAATTAAATGAATACACAAATAAAGTTTTAGGTATGGTGAAAGCTAAATTTGGATTAAAGGATAAATCTGAGGCATTAAATAAATTTATTGAAGAATACGGGGATGAAATTCTTGAAAAACAAGCGAATAATCAGTACATTAAAAAAATAATAAATATTGATAAAGATTATTTTAAAAAACAAAATAAAAAGAAAATGAGTTTAAAAGAATTAGACGAAATCTGTGGTGTTGATTAATGTTTGACTTTGATTTAGATGATAAATTAAACGTGAAAATCAGAAAAGTTTCTAAAAAAGATAAAACTAAATCTACAATAATAAATAAAAAAATAAAAGAGATAATAAAATCGGATAAAAAAAGCATAAATAAGTATAAAAATCTCCTTTATGAAATGAAAGATTATAAAAGAGTGCATATCGATAAACATTTTGTTCTTACTTTCAAAGTTTATACTTATAAAAATTTTATTTTATTTATTGACTTTGATCATCACGATAATGTTTATTAATGAGAAATTAGTTTTTCAAACAACATTCTTAATTCAGAATCTTTCGGATTGCAGAAGCATTCATTTTTATAATTGTACTAATTAATAATAAAATATTAAAATACTCAAATTATTTTAATAAGATGGAAAAAAAGGAATTTAATCATGTGGCTTTAAATTTAACTGATAAAAACAAAATAATATTTATTGCAATGTCAAAATATGTCTTTTTTTTTAGAAGACATGCAGTAAAATTTGTTTTAGAACAAGGTCACACACCTATTTCTCAATATGGGATTTTTGATTATTTTGTTACAGATACAGTTGATAGAAATTTAGTAAGAAGAGCAAATAATAATTTAATAAAGATAAGTGATGAAATGTGGGTGTTTGGGCCAATAAGTGACGGTGTACTTGCAGAAATAAAACTTGTAAAAGAATGGAATATTCCTATAAGATATTTTAAAATATTAAAATCTAAAGAAGTAAAGGAAATATCAAAAAAAGAAGTAGATTTCGAAGAAGATTTAGAAAAACATCAAAAAATCTTATAAAAATTAATCATCCTTAGGCTTACAAATATCGTAAAAAGGACATTGACCTGAACCTCTCTCATTCGACCATTTGCAAAGACCAGAAGGTTTTTTTGGATAATCTTCCATCCTATCGCTTTCAGTACTTGCATGAATATTTTCAATCTCAAACTTAGCATTCTTGATTAGTTCTTCATCGACTGTAATCTCTTTTTCTTCACCTTTAAGAAAATCAAAAGCGACAATTTCAGGAGCATATCCTTTAACTTCCTGCACAAGAAGTGCATATATACCTGCTTGCAATGAATATTCCGGAGTTATTATGTCTTTTCTTGAAGTCTTATAATCAACAATCTTAATATTTTCTCCTTTTTTATGTATTGCATCAATATAACCTCTTACATAATAATTCTTTGACTCAAGATATTCTTCAGCGACGGGTTTTATTTCATGAAAAGCTTTTGGAAATTCAAGGCCTGTATCTTTAATCTTTTGATTGAATCTGGCAACCCAGTTATTCATCATTTGTCTACTATCGGAATAGAATTCATTCAGCTCTATATGATCCATACCTAATTTTTTAAGTTCAGACTTGTTCTTAATCCAAAATTTATCCAAAAGTTTATCGGCATGTTTCTTTAGTTCTTTTTCATAATTATTTATTTCATTAGGATTTATCTTGAAGAAATGCTCTAATGCTGAATGAACAATATTCCCTCTTACTGTATGTATAGTAGGGGGATCAGGCATCTTGAGGATATATCTATAATAGTATTTCCTGGGACATTGTTTATACATATTTATACTTGAAGCAGATTGTTTTCTTTTCATTTCTAATATTCAAAAAGGTTCTATTTTTAATTTTTATGTCTGTCTTTGTCTAGTGGGTTTATTTAAGATTAATATTCATCCAGGTGATTGAATTCTGCATTTTCAACCCATTGATCTGCATTCCTGCACATCCTGATAAAGCTCTCCATCAGCTTATAATGCCTATGTTCTTCATCAGCTATTTTAAGCAGGACTTCTTTGACTTCTAAGTTTTCAGTATCTTTAGCTTCTTTTCTATATTCATCTTCAGTTTTTTCCTCGATATCTTTTACTTTTTCATAGAATTCTGCATGATCTGGTGATGTTGCCAGTTTTTCTCCCTTTTCTTTCATATCAGTAAAGATATTTTTTATTTCTACCATAGAAGTTGGTTTAATATCAACTTTATGCTGTTTCTGTAAAGAATCAAAAATTTCATAATGATTTTGTTCGGCGTCTGCAAGCATTTGTAAAATTTTTCTTATACCGGGATCTTCAGTTCTTTCAATCTCATTAAGGTATAATTGTTTTCCGTCTAATTCCATCTGTTTTGCATGCTCAAAAACTCTTTGTAAATGTTCATTTATTTCCATTTTTATTCACATAATATGTTCTGAATAATTCATTTATAAGTGTTATTAAATAATAATTAGTTAGATATATATCAAAATTAACATCCAATAAAATTCAGGAATTTAATAATATTATTTTAAAATAGATTTTCTTAAACTTGATTTTAAATAAACAAAGATTATATTGTATAATTGGCTTATCTGAGAAAATTAAGAATTTTTTCCCTAACTTTTACAAAAATTAGCTGATTAGTCATGTTAATTTTTTTTACTCTAATGAAATGCTAATCATTATATATTATAAGTTAATATTAGAAACTCTGGATTCAGATTTTTATAATTGAGTGATAGTCAGCGACATAAAAAATGACATTTTATATTTGAATTAAATCCAATACTCATTTTATTCATAGTTTAAATCAAAGATTTAAGTGCCTGATTTAACTATTACGAAATTTGATTACATTTACAAAAGCGAGTGATATTACGAATAATATTATTTCGCTGACTAATATTTTAATAAAATAATATTATAATCTATAAGACAAAACTTTATCTGTTGAGCACACATTTAGCTCGGTATAATGTACTAGTATTTTTAGGATAAAAATCCATAATACCTTGGTTAAGATTTAAAAAGTAAGCTTTATTTTTTTCAGAAGGTAAAGTTGTTCCAGTCCAATAAAATTCGTTATCACCAGTAAAAATATCATCAGTATAATTATTATTACTGTTATTGTAATCTATAAATGTTATCGCTTCACTGACTGTAGGTAATCTCCAATCTTTAAAACCCTTTATTTCCAGATTGTTGCAATATTCAAGAGATTCACTCCAATTTTTTGTTATTCCTGAATCATTCCTTTGCCATACTAAACCTGTATCAATATCTATAATTATATTTTTTTCAACTACGCTGAATTTCTTATCTTTGTCATTAAATTTAATTTGATTAGGATATCCTCTAACACAAACTCCATAACTTTCAGTATTACCTTGTTTAATAAAAAAATTCCCTTGATTTCCCGTGTCATCATTTAAGATTAAACTGAAATTATTTCCTGCGTCATCTTTTGTTGCGGACCAGATATTTTCAGAAGGCCAAAAATCACCTTTTGGTGAAGGATTATTATTTCCTGACATAACAGCATCACTTCCAAGAACTGAAACTAATTCAACTATATTTGGAACTCTCCAGTCCGAAAATCCTCCTTGTTGTTTAGAATTCAAATTATTACAATATTCCAAAACTTCTGATTTTGTTTTTTTTGAAGATGAAGCATTAGACCAATATAAATCAGTGTGCTTATCTTTAACAATATTTTCCGAAAGCATTTCGAAAGATTTAGAATTACTGTCATAATTACCATCTTGTCCTTTTGCAGAACTATCAGAACAATCTATTTTCGTAGCTGTATTAGAAAAAAAGCATTTTTTCTGTCCAGTATGTAATTCAGAACCTTTAGCTATTTCTTCTATTAATTTAGTATTAGGTTCAATGATATATGATGCTTTTGTATTTAAAATAGTATAAGATATGTTTACTTTATAACTAAATATTTCTCCTTCATTAAAACCAGCAATACCGTAACAGGATAATTTTTCAGAAGAGCCTTCAGAAAGAATTTTATTTTGAGGATATAGGACGCATTTTCTATCATCCAGCCATATATCATCAATCATTACAATCTGATCAAGATTATTTTTTATTTCCAAATTAGTTGAATGAGAATCTTGATGATAAGAAGTTATTCCTAAATCTAAGGAAGCTAATTTTATTTTTTCTGCAGATCTTGAAGACTCACCACCCAATGAAGGGACAACTCCAAGAACTGCTATCACGATAATTCCTATTACAATAACTACTGCTATTAATATTAAATATTCTGTTGAAGTCTGAGATTTTTTATACAAATTTTTTATTAAATTAAATTTTTCTTTCAAGCTATCTATATCCATTTTTAAAATTAGATTAAATAACAGTGCCTGTTATTTAAAAAATTAATTATTAGGCGACAAACTGCAAAAAAGAATGCTATTGCAAATGAATGTTAGTTCCTCGGGGCGAACTTAATTGAATTTCCGCTCATGTAAATAGTTTCACTCCTTACCACAAATCCAAATATTCTTCAAGGCAATATCATCACTTATTTTATTTTAAGTTTCAATATTTGACAGAATTAGTCTGGCTAAATTTCTGGGTTTTCTGCAAGGCAATATAAAAATATAACAATCTTGTGTCGTTGACTAATTTTCAGTTAACTTTAAAAACCAATTGAATTTTTTATAAAAATAAGAATAAGATGTTGGCAGGAAAGAGCACTTGTTCAAATGACCATTTCGCTTTTTCTAAATAGATAATTTAAGATACGATCAACATACTAATTAAAGAAGTGCTGTAAATCAATAGTAATTATAATTATGCAGACAGAGGAAAAAATGAATAATTTTAAAGATACAAATATAAGAGAAGACATTAAAAACACGATTACGAAAGAATTAGGTTTTAAAGAACAAACATTAATACAAGAAAAAACAATTCCTTTGATAAAAGAAGGGAAAGATGTTTTAGGAGAATCGGCAACAGGTTCTGGTAAAACTCTTGCTTTTGGAATAGGCGCTGTTGAAACTGCTGAGCCCAAAAAAGGCATTCAAGTTTTGATTATAACTCCAACAAGGGAGCTTGCTGAACAAGTAAAGAATAACATAGTGCAAATTAAGGGTAAAGATCTGAAAGTAACATCTATTTATGGAGGCGTTGCTATAAATCCTCAAATGGAAAATCTTAAAAGATCGGAGATAGTTATAGCTACACCTGGAAGATTAAAAGATCATATACAAAGAAAGTCTATAAATCTTAGTAATGTAAAAATGCTAGTTCTTGATGAAGCTGATAGAATGCTTGATATGGGTTTTATTGAAGATATCGAAGATATAATAAAAAAATGCCCTAAAAATAGGCAGACACTTTTCTTTTCAGCTACTTTACCTCCTATTATACAGAAACTTTCAAGTAAATATATGAAGGATCCTGAAAAGATTTCAGCCACAAAAGAAGTTGACCCTTCAAAATTGAAGCAAGAATATTATGATGTACCTGGAAATATGAAATTTTCTCTTCTTGTGCATCTTTTAAAAGAAGAGACATCAGGGTTAGTGATTGTTTTTTGCAACACAAGAAACACAACAGATGTTGTTGTAAAGAATCTTCGTTCCAATGGTATTGAAGCTAGTGTACTCCATGGAGGACACACTCAAAATAGAAGGAATCAAGCAATGGATATTTTCAAAAAAGGGAAAAAACAAGTTTTGGTTTGTACTGATGTAGCTGCAAGAGGCATCCATGTTGAAAATATTTCTCACATATATAATTATGATATACCTAATGATCCGACAGATTATGTACATAGGATTGGAAGAACGGCAAGAGCTGGGAAAGAAGGTAAAGTAATAAATCTTCTATCAAGGAACGATCACGATTATTTTTCTAAAGTTATTGAAAGGAACAAAACATTCAAAATTGAAAAAATTGAAAAACCTTATATAGAGAAAATTGAGCTTAAAAGAGATAATCAAAGGAGAAATTTCGGAGGAAAGAAAGGTGGTTATAAAGGCAAGAATAATAGAAGTAAGGGGAAATTTTTCAATAAAATAAAAGGAAGAAATAAGAATTAAGATTTTTTATCCCATCATTATTGGGTTATTTTCTTTATTTTTTTAAAAGTAAATTAATTTTTGTACTAGAATTTATGTCTTAAATATAATTGGAATAAATTTTATGTATATTGGTTTTTATATCTTTAAATAACTGAATTTCTTATGAAAAGTATCTTTTAGAAAAATATCATTCTATTAAAGTTCCTTTATAATTATTACCTTCAATACAATTCTGAAGATTTTTCAAATCAGAACTTAAAATATAAACTTTCTTTCCTGAATCTTTGGCTTCTTTGCTCGCAATAGGATCGAAAGGAGTATTCAAACCGGGAGACCATTTATTATCAATAATATTCAAATAATCATCCCATGAAAGTTTAGAAAACTTTTTAGCATCTCCGATCTTCGGATCTTTATCATAAACATAATCTATATTTGAAATATTAAGGACCTTATCAGAACCTATGTTCTTTGCTAGGAGAACTGCGTCCATGTCACTTGAGAAACCTGGCTTCCATCCGGAAGCTATAATTATATCTTTGTTTGTCTTTATTTCAGAAAGAGGATTTGATACAATCTCTTCATATGATTTTTCTTGGAATATATCTTTAACAAGTTGGGCATTAATCTTAGTTGCAGTAATGCCAATCAAATCTTTAGTTTCATCTGAAGCAATATTAAGTTTTTCAAGTGCTTTGACATATTTCCTTGCAGTATTTCCGCCTCCGCAAACAATGATAAATCTGTAATTATTAATATTTTCTAGAATAAATTTTTTAAAATTAGAAAGAAAAGAAATATCAATATCGCTCGGGTTAATAATCGATCCTCCTAGCGATATCACAATATTTTCTTTCATCTTAAATCAACCAAAATAATTAACTTGTTCTTTAGCCATTTCTTTACCTTTTGCCTTGGAAAATTTATCCTGTAAGCTTTCATATGCTTTTTTGATATCTTCCGTGACTGAAGGTTTTACATTCTTAATTGCTTCTTCAAAATGTTTGGGTTCGACATGTTTCGCATCTATATTTTCTCTTAGAGCTCTAATTCCTGCTTCTTTAACTACGCTTTCAATATCAGCTCCCACATAACCTTCAAGCTTATCTGCAATTTCTGAAAGTTTTACATCTTTAAGTTTCATTCCCGCAGTATGTATCTTAAGAATATCTTCTCTTGTCTTCTTATCAGGAGCATCGATTAATATCATCCTGTCGAATCTTCCGGGTCTTAATAATGCTGGATCAAGTCTATCAGGTCTGTTTGTAGCTCCTACTATAATTACATCATCAAGATCTTCAACACCATCAATTTCAGTAAGCAATTGATTGACAACGCTGTCTGCAGCTCTGCTGGAATCATTCTCAACAGACGATCTTCTCGGTACAAGACTGTCAATCTCATCAAAAAATATAATTGAAGGGGATGTTTGTCTTGCTTTCTTAAATATATCTCTGACTGCTTTTTCACTTTCTCCCACCCACTTACTTAAAAGTTCAGGGCCTTTAATAGATATAAAATTTGCTTGACTTTCATTAGCTACTGCTTTAGCTAATAAGGTCTTACCCGTTCCTGGTGGTCCGTATAGCAATATTCCTCTTGGGGGTTTAATACCTAAATTTCTGAAAGATAAAGGGTTTTTAAGAGGCCATTCTACAGCTTCTTTCAATTGTTGCTTAGCTTTATCAAGTCCTCCGACTTTATTCCATTTAACATCAGGTACTTCTACAAGAACTTCTCTTAAAGCACTAGGTCTTACGAATTTAAGAGCATCATAGAAATCTTTTTTAGTAATTTTTAATTCTGATAAAACTTCTTGAGGTATTTCTTTATCCTCGTCAAGGTTCAAATCAGGTAAAACTCTCCTCAAAACAACCATTGCTGTTTCCCTTGCTAAAGATGCCAAATCAGCTCCTACAAAACCGTGTGTTGTTTCAGCAATCTCCTCCAGAAGGTTAGCTAATAGGACTTTATTAATTATTGATTTTTGTTCATTGTCTAATAATTCCTTGTTATCTGAGTTCATAGCATTCTTGAACTCTTCTTTCTTCATTTTCTTTATTTTTTCTAATGTTTCGTTTGCTTGTTTGATTTCATTTTCACGATCTTTTAGAAATGCTTCTTTTGAAGCTTTTTCAGTACTCTTTATGTTTTTTACATCATCATTTAATTTACTTATTTTCTTATTCAAGCTTTGGATTGATTGATCGAGATCTTTTGAAGGTGATATAGGCATATATCTTGTATGTATTTTCAAAATAGTATGTCTTCCCTCTTTATTAGGAGGTGCTATCTCTAATTCCCTGTCAAACCTTCCTGGTCTTCTTAAAGCAGGATCTAAAGAATTGACAATATTTGTAGCTGCGATAACAACAACTTTACCTCTACTTTTAAGGCCGTCCATAATACTTAAAAGCTGTGCAACAACTCTTCTTTCAACTTCTCCTTTACTTTCTTCCCTGTTTCCTGCAATAGCATCAATTTCATCAATAAATATTATGCTTGGAGCGTTCTTCTCTGCATCCTCAAATATTTTTCTAAGGTTAGCTTCTGATTCCCCATAAAATTTAGACATTATTTCAGGACCATTTATTACTGTGAAATTTGAATTTGTCTCATTAGCTACTGCTTTAGCTAATAAGGTCTTACCTGTACCTGGAGGCCCGTGTAAAAGAACACCTTTTGGAGGCTCTATTCCTAATTGTTCAAATAGTTCTGGATGTTTTAAAGGGAGTTCGACCATTTCTCTTATTTTTCTTGTCTCTTCGTCCATTCCTCCTATATCTTCATAACTTACATCTGCTGAAGGTGCTTCTTCTTCAACATCAACAGCAGTGGGATTGAATTCCACTTCGGTATTTTCTGTTATTATAACAGGTCCTTTAGGTGATGATTCAGCTACTACGAATTTTAGGTCTCCTAGCCCAAAGCCGGAAACATTCTCATTCATTATATTAAATATTTCATTGAATAGGGGGCTATCACTCATTGTTTGTCTTCTTCTTCTAGTTCCGCCCAAACCTACAATATCTCCTTTTATTGCTGCTCTTCCGAGCAAACCTTGTCTGAAAATTGAACTTGGCGCTCTTACTGCAATTCCTTTTTGAGCAGGTGCAACAACCAGTTTGCTTGCTTCTTTAACTTCAGCTTTTTTTATTGTAACATATTCACCTATTCCTGTTCGTGCATTTCTTCTTGTAAGTCCGTCCATTCTTACAATCTTAAGCCCTATATCTCCAGGATAAGCTCTATCAATAATACTTACAGTTTTTCTTTCACCTTCTATCTCAACAATATCTCCTGTTTTTAATCCTAGTTGTAATATAAAATTAGAATCCAGTCTCACGATTCCTTTATTAACATCATCTTGTACAGCTTCCGCAACTTTTAATCTTAATTCTTCCATTTTATCGCCTTTATTTGGTAAATTCAATATAACATAAATCCTCTAAATATAAATTTAATGAAAAAGGTGTTTCTTTGTTGACTTAAAGTAAACAAAAGGTTTTTTATAAATTTTTCCTTTGATAGCCCAGTAGATGACCAAATTATATTTTAAAATCAGATATTGGAACTTCAATTTCATATACTGTATATTTTATAGAATATTTTTCCATTAAATCTATAATTT
>JBNJGI010000029.1:0-9853 GCA_051819685.1 Nanobdellota archaeon
AAAGTCTGGTTTAGCGAACCCTCGTACCTCCTTGATGGGGGTCGGGTATGACAGAAAAGTTACTCCGGGGATAACAGAGTTGTCGCGCTCGAGAGTTCATATCGACGGCGCGGCTTGCTACATCGATGTCGGCTCTTCCTATCCTGGGCGTGCAGAAGCGTCCAAGGGTGGGGGTGTTCACCCATTAAAAGGGATCGTGAGCTGGGTTCAGTACGCTGTGAGGCAGTATGTTTGATATCTACTAGGCTTGTTTAGTGTCTGAGGGAAAGAATCTTCTAGTACGAGAGGAACGAAGAATCGACGCCTCTGGTGTACCGGTTATCTGACAAGGTAATGCCGGGCAGCTACGCGTTAAGCGGTAAGTGCTGAAAGCATCTAAGCATGAAACGCATCTCGAAAAGAGACACTAGAGCTCCAATAAAACATTGGTTTGATAGAGTTGGTGTGTAAGTGCCGAGCTTCGGCGAGGTATTCAGCATGCAACTACTAAAAGCTTGCATTATATGTGTGTATTTCTACTTTTGTATGGTTTTCATTTTTTTTTTAAAATAAATTTAAAAATCATTATTAAATATTGACATCTATATGAAAAAAACTATTATAATAATAGGAGGTGGTACAGTATTTTCTTCTGATAATGAATTCTATAAATATCTTAAAGAAAAAGAAATAGATCCTTTTGAAAAAAAATTATTCTGGAAAGATAATTTAATTGAAGAAATAAAAAATAACCATCCTAATATATCTATATTTAAACCTTCTATGCCGAATAAACAGAAAGCTGATTATAAAGCCTGGAAAATTTGGTTTGAAAAATACCTTGAATTTTCTAAAGGAAATTTAATTTTAATCGGACATTCATTAGGTGGTATATTTCTTGCAAAATATCTTTCAGAAAATAAACTTAAAAATGTTGAGCAATTAATATTAGTTTCTCCACCATTTGACTCACAAAAAAGAGGGAAAGATATGTTAAGTTTCACATTAGATCCGAAAAATCTTAAAAACATCGAAAAGCAATGTGAAAAGACAATAATTTTTCATTCTAAAGATGATAATATTGTGCCTATCGAAAATGCTTATGAATATAAAAAATATTTATCAAAAGCTGAATTATTTGAATACGAAGATAAAGGACATTTTTTAATAGAAGAATTTCCTGAATTAGAAGAAATAGTAAAATAAAATATATCAATCAATCAAAACCACCTTTCTGTAAATCCCACATCTTACTATAATGTCCTTCTTTAGCAACAAGCTCATCATGAGTTGCTTTTTCAACAATTTTACCTTTGCTAAAAACCACAATAAAATCTGCTTTCATAATAGTGCTTAATCTATGTGCAATTATAATAGAAGTCCTATTTTTCATTAGTTTTTCCAAAGCTTTCTGTATATCAAACTCAGTTTTTGAATCCAGAGAAGATGTAGCTTCATCAAGAATAAGGAGTTTTTTATCAGCCAATAAAGCTCTTGCAATAGAAACTCTTTGCTTTTCTCCTCCTGAAAGCTTTATACCTCTCTCACCCACAATAGTATCATAACCCTGAGGGAAATCCTTTACAATTTTATCTAATTGAGATTTTTTAGCAGCACTATAAACTTCCTTCTTTGTAGCGCCAGGTTTTGCAAAAGCTATATTATTAAAAATAGTATCATCAAATAATGCACATTCTTGAGGAACTATACTCATCTCTGATCTTAAATCCTCTTTATTAAAATATTTTATATCCTTTCCATCTATAAGAATATTCCCTTTGTTGACATCATAAAGTCTATAAAGCAATTTTATCAATGTACTCTTACCGCTACCTGAATGACCAACTAAAGCGACTTTTTTACCTTTATCTATCTTAAGATTAAGATTTTTGAAAATCTTTCTCTTGTTATTATATCCAAAATTTACGTTTCTGAACTCTACTTCTCCTTTTCTAATCCTTGCTTTTTTCGCTTTATTAGGATTCTTTATTTCATTTTCAAGCTTAGCATATCTGAAAAGCCCTTCAAAATGTGCCATTGTATCGAAAAATCTTCTATAGCCATGCATAAAAGAAAAAAGATTACCTAAAAGACCACCGAAAACTGTATAAGAATAAGTCACAGTTGAAATATCCATTGTTCCATTTAAAATCCCTTTTACTGAAAAGAAAAATATTGATAATAAGCCTAAAGCTATGATAGTGCTTTGTCCTGCTTCTATATATGAATACATCTTCACTCTATCTATAAATTTATTTTGAGAGTTTGAAGTATGTTTTCCGAACTTCTTGTTAATTCTGTTTTCTTTTCCAAAATATTTTATAGACTCAACATTATTCATATAATCTGCAAGTTTTGCTTTTTCAAAATCCTCTGCTTCATTACTTTCCACAATATAAGGCATTCTTTTTTGAGTAAAAATAATACTATAAATGAGATAAACAATTATCATGGATAAAATAATTACTGCATGTATCTTACTGATAAACAACAAAGTAATCAAAACCACACTTAATTTAAAAAATAAAGGCATAAAATTAAATATTATAATATCTGTCATTTCATCTATAGCATTAGCATTCCTGATAATTTTAGATATCAAAGCACCTTTTTTCTCATCAGAATGAAACCTGAAAGAAAGTCTTACAAGATGGTTGAAAAAAAATTCCTTAAGATCTTTTCTTAAACCTCCGCCAAGATGAGCCATTAGGTGAAATTGGAAAAATTTAGCTAAAGATCTGAATACCATTAAAACAACGAAAACTATTGCAAGAATTTCCAAATAAAAAATAAAATCTCCTTTATTTATTATTTCTTTTATAAGTTCCTCTGAATATTTAACGATAAGCTTAAATATATAATTATCAGCGACATATGAAGCTTCAATAAAAAGTATCAGTGAAAGCAATCCGAAAAACAATAACTTATACTTTTTGAGAAAATTCCAATATATTTTCAAATTGTATTTATAATGAATTTTTTTGTTCATTTATTCTGGTTGAAAATTATCTTTTATAAATTTGTTTAAGATTTGGTACATAAAATAAACTGTTTTATGATATAAAAATTTATAAATGGATTATAAATTCATACTTAAATAATGGGGCTATGGGGTAGCTTGGCTATCCTGCGGCGTTTGGGACGCCGTGACCCCGGTTCAAATCCGGGTAGCCCCACTTTTATTCTTACGATTAAATGTTTTGCATTAAGGGATTTGAACCTTAGCCGTTTCATGTTCAGAATCAAAGATTCTTCCAGCTATTCGTAAACTCATAGCAATCCGGGTAGCCAAGATTCTTTAATCTTTAAATTAAAAAAATAAATCTTTTTAATAAAAAATCAATTAAATTAAGGCACATAAAATAAAATGATGATGATATTACCTTGAAGCAATATTTGAATCTGCAGTAAGAAGTGAAATTACTTACAGAATCACAAACCCAATCTACTTCACCCGAACAAAATATATTTGCCTTTACAAATTGACTTGTTCGAGAGGTTTTTATACTCTTCTACTTTCCTTAAATTTTTTTAAAGCTAGGAACAAAGCGACTATGTCTCACTAAAATTTCCGACTTGTTGAAACCGCTGAAAGGTTTTCTTTGACAGCTTGCTGGAACAGTTTCACGAATAATTGTTCGCAATATCACTTATTTTTGCAAGCATGACTAAAAAATTTATAAATAAAAATTTTTCATATAAATAAAATGAAAGTTATAGTAGCATCAAAAAATCCTGTAAAAATAAATTCTACAAAAAAAGCATTTCAAAAAATGTTTCCTGGAAAAATATTTGAAATAGAAGGACAAAAATTATCATCTGGAGTAAGCGATCAACCTATGAATGATGAAGAAACGCTCCAAGGTGCTATAAATAGAGCTGAAAAAGGGATAAAAAAAAATCCTGAAGCAACTTATTCTGTAGGAATAGAGGGAGGTATTCAAAAAATAAAAAACAATCTTGAATGTTATGCATGGGTTGTAATAAAATCGGAACAAAAAACAGGCAAAGCAAAAACAGCAAGTTTTATTCTTCCAGACAAAATAAAACAATTAATAGATGAAGGTATGGAATTAGGTGAAGCAGATGATATTGTTTTTAACCAAAAAAATTCCAAACAAAATCAAGGTACAATTGGTAATCTTACTAATAACAACATAACAAGAACTAGTTATTATGTAGAAGCACTTATATTAGCATTAATACCTTTCCTGAACGAAGATCTTTATTAATGAAAAAAAACAAATTTATAAGAAAAAGATTTTCTCAAAAATATTATGATTAATAAGTTTTTATTAGAAAGATTATCATCTTATGTACAAAATTTACAAAGTCTTCTTGAAGAAAAATTAGAAGAAAATGCCTTCACAGAAACTTCTTTAGAACATGCAAATCAATCAGCAATTAATTATTTAGAAGGAATGAGTGAATTAAAATGTTTTTGGAATATTCCTTTTAGACAATTTTTAAAACATGGGAAACCTCGTTGTTTAGAAAAATCAATATATACTTATGCAGCTTTTTTAAATGCTTGTGAAGTAACAGGAAGTCCTGAATTAATGGAAGATGTTGAGTTAGTATTTGGTAATGTCATTGATGATAATGGAGAAAAGCGTGGTCATGCATATTTAGAACAAAAAGGCTTGGTTTTTGAAACAGTTTCTAAAAATCGGGGAAAGTTTACAGAATATAGAAAAGTATCCTCATTAAGAATTACTGAGACTGATGAAATTTTCACTTTACCTTATAAATCTGAAGATAATTTAAAACCATGCTATAGTGTAATGATTAGGCCTATAATACGTCAAATACCTATTCAATATTTGCTTTAATCCTTAAAAATAAATTGTCTGCAAATAAGGAAAACAAAGTTAACTGGTAGAGAAAAAATAAAAATATCTGGTCTAAAAATATCTAAAACAAGAAGCAATAAAATACAAAACAAATCATATCAGCCATTAAACATTATTAGCATAGCACATTAATTGACTTTCTTAAAAAACTCAACACCCATCTCCTTAAGAACCAAATAAATACTTCTCAATGGAATGCCAATCACATTATAAAAACACCCATCAAAACTTTCTATAAAAACACCGGCTTTATCAAGAACACCAAAAGCTCCGGCTTTATCCATACACTCATCAGTTGCAATATACTTATTAATTTCTTCCTCATTAATAGTCCCGAACTTAAGATTACTAATATCAAAATCCACAACTTCCTTACCAGTTTTATTATCAATAATTGCAAATCCTGAATAAACTTTTACTTTATTATCTGAAAAATTTTTCAACATATCATAAGCTTCCTTTTTATCTTTTGGTTTTCCTATATTTTTACCATTAAAAACAACAATAGTATCAATTCCGACAACAATTTTATTTTCTGATTTCTCAGCAACATCCTTCGCTTTTCCATAAGCAAACTTTTTAACAAGTTCTTCAGGTGATAAATTAAGACTCATATCTTCTTCATAATTAGAAGGTATAACTTCAAAATCTATACCAATTTTTTCAAAAGCAAACTTTCTTCTTGGAGATGTAGATGCTAAAATGACTTTTCTCATAAAATAACAAAAATCAACTAATAATATAAAAAACTTATCATTCAAAAGTTAGCGACATAACATTATTGTATTTTTATATTACCTTACAGAAAACCCCTAAATTTAGCTAGATTGAGTATGTCAAATATTGACACCTAAAATAGAATAAGTAATCATATTGTCTTTAAATGATATTTGAATTTGCGTTAAGTAGTGAAATTATTTACAATAGCCCAAATTCAATCTTATTCTTTTGGAGAAAATAAATTTCTTTCATAATGTCACTCACTTCTATGAATATGTCGAACAATTAAATTCAAGTCATAATTAATGGAAAATTCAACAATATTTATAAAATAGTTATCCATCACCCTTATTAGGGGAATTAAAATGGATACTGATTTTAAAGTATATGATGCAATGACTAAGAAACCCGTCTCAATAGAACCTAAGACATCAATAATAGAATGTGCAAATATAATGAAAGAAAACGATGTCGGGAGTGTCTTGGTACTGGAAGGAAAACAATTTGTCGGAATAATTACTGAGAGTGATATAATCAAAAAAGTAGTCTCAAGTGGAAAAAAACTAGATGATATAAAAGCTGAGAATATCATGGAAGTACAAGTAGCTACAATTGAACCAAGTGCTAATTTATTCGATGCCATTAATACGATGGCCCAACTTAATATAAGGCACATACCTGTAGTTAACGATGGAGAATTTATTGGTTTTCTTACTTCTAAAGATATACTTAAAATAGAACCTGCGCTTTTTGAAATACTTGTAGATGAATATGAGATAAGAGAAGCTGAAAGAAAGCCTCTAGTAAATTCCAGGAATGAAAATCTCGATTATAATGTCGAAGATGAGGAATGATGACAAGATTTGCTCATATTGCAGATTGTCATGTAGGATCCTGGCGTGATCCTTTTCTGAAAGAATTAAATACAAAAGTCTTTAAGAATCTAATTGAAGATATAATAAATAAAAATTCTGAAAAAAAAATATCTTTCATATTAATATCAGGAGATCTTTTTAATTCTGCTCTTCCTTCCATAGATGCATTGAAGACAGTAACTGAAAGTTTGAAAAAAATAAAAGATAAAGGCATAAACATATATGGGATACCTGGAAGTCATGATTACAGTGCTTCAGGCAAAAGCATGCTTGGTGTGCTTGAAAAAGCAGGACTATTCAAAAATGTAATGGAATTCATGGAAGACACTTCTAAATTGGAATTCACATATGATCCTAGCGGGATAAAAATAACAGGGATGCATGGAAAAAAAGGGGGGCTTGAAAAGGAAAGATATAAAGAACTCAATTATGATCATCTTGAAAAAGAAGAAGGAGAAAAAATATTCGTATTCCATACCGGAATTAATGAATACATGCCGGATGATATGAAACAAGCAGATTCTCTACCAGTATCTTTCTTACCTAAAAACTTCAGATATTATGCAGGTGGTCATATTCATTACAGATTAAACAAAAATATAGGAAAATCAAAAATAGCATATCCTGGGCCTGTTTTTCCTAATAATTTCAAAGAACTAAAAGAACTAAAATCAGGATCCTATTTTATAACGGATATAGAAAATGAAGAAATAAAAACTCAACTAATAGAACTTGAAATCCCTTCTATTAAACACTTAAAATTCAATGCCGACAATAAAGAATCTGTGATGCTAAGAAAAGAGATTGAAACAAAAGTACAAGAAGAAGACTTAAATAATAAAATTGCGATGTTGGAAATAACTGGGAAACTCGATAATGGTAATATTTCTGATTTACAGCTTGAAAGGATAAAAAAGGAAATCATGGATTCCGGATCATTATGTTTTATAAAAAACACTTTTAAACTTAATATCCCTGAATTTAAATCAGAGATACATGATATGAGTGATATAAACAATTTAGAAGAAGAAATAATCGACAAGAAAATAGAAGACTCTGATATAGACAAAAAATTAGGTGATCTTTCTAAGGAAAATCATAAAAATATACTCAAACACCTTTTCAACATATTTGAAGATGAAAAAAATGAATCTGAAAACAAGACTGACTTCGAAAAAAGAGTAATAGATGAGTTTGGTAATTATATAAAAAATGAATTCAAATGAAGTAATAAAATACGACCAACATTTCATGACAGATAAAAATATTCTCAATAATATTGCATTATTCTGTAATTTTGAGGAAATAAATGAAATAGGCCCTGGTAAAGGATATCTTACAGAAAAATTAATTAAAAAATCCAATGTGATAGCTATTGAAAAGGATCCTCAGCTTACAAAATATCTGGAAAAAAAATTCATTAGTGAAATAAAAAAAAATCAACTAGAAATAAAGAATATCGATGTTCTGGACAATAATGTAAAATTACTCCCTCATTTATTCTCAAATCTTCCATACTCTATAAGCGAACCTTTTCTTTTCAAAATAATAAGACATGAAGTAAAAGAAGCATATCTTGTAACAGGAAAATACTTTTTAAAACGAATACAAGGAAATGGAAAACTAGGTATTATTGCTAAAGAAATATTTCAAATAAAGAAATTACAGGAAATACCTAAACAAAGTTTTAACCCACCGCCAAGAAAAGAATCTGTATTTTTCTGCCTAAAAGAAAAACAAAAAACTCCTTTAAGCCATATATACAAACAATTCGATAAGAAACTAAAAAATGCTCTTGAAGATTATTTTACAGCATACATGACAAAAAAACAATTCAAAAAAAAATTAGAAAGAATAGAAATTAAAATTTTGTCGAAAAATAGAATCGATAATATCTTAAAAACAAAAATAAGACAGATTAAAAATAACGATTTTAAATACATAAAAAATATATTCGATAAAATAAATTCGGAAGATCAGATATAAATTTTCTATCTTTCAAGAACAAGCAATCTTTTATTCAAAGATTTATGTATATACATATTATGGTCTAAAACAACTTTAAAATCCTTGAAATCATATTTATAACCTGAAGGTACTATTATAACTGCTTTTTCAATATTCTTTTGTACATCAATAAATCTTTTTATCATTAAAGAAGGGTTTCTATCCATACAAGTAGATTTCCCAAAAGGAATTTCTGTTACGACACATTTCATATACTTATCAAATTCAAGAGCATCTTTAATTAAAACATCCCTTTTTAAACCATAATATTCAAGATTAGAATTTGCTTTATCAACCATATTTTTATCAATATCAGAACCATTACAATCTATTCCCATAAGTTTTCCTTCAATAATAATACCACCTGTCCCGCAAAAAGGATCATATATAGATTTATTTCCTGATAAATTGACCATAATTCTAGCTAATTTAGCTTTACAAGCACCTGGATGAAAACCTGGTCTATACTTAGGATCCCTATTAAGAAAACCCTTATCATTAATATATATTCTTCTAAATAATATATTTCTGCCCTTTATCCTGAACAAAGCCAGTTCAACCTCAGGTTTTTTCAGATTAACCTTATATTCCTTTAAAAAAAGAGCATCTTTATCTGAAAGTTTATCCAGGCCTTCCAAAAAACGATAACTCTTATACTTTTTCATATTTTCCAAAAAAAAAAGTTCAAAAACCTCATTAACAAAAGCAGAACGTCTAAAATCAAAATTATTACATAGAAATATATTCTTAAAATTATATGAAAAATCAGCACCTAAAGACTTAAGCTCGAATTTAGCAAGCTTAATATCGTCTTTAGACGTCTTGACAAGAAAAAAATCATTCATCCTCTATATTTATAGCACCCTGAGGACACACACCTTCACACATACGACAACCTATACATGCACTTTCATTGACAGCTTCTGCTTTACCTTCTTTAAGTTCAAAAACTTCTTGTGGGCATTGTTCAACACAAGCTCCACATCCTGTACATTTTTCTTTATCTATATTAACTTTTGGCATTATAAAAACCTCCTTATCTTAATTTAATTATCGCGATTTGCCAGATTATTAAAAATCTTTTGCCTATTCTTTGAATCATCCTCTGCAAGGTTATAAAGCTCCTCTGCAATATCAGGGAAATCAACTTTAAGCGCTTTATATCTTGTCTCGCTAAGAATATAATCTCTGAAATTTATTTTAGGTTCTTTAGAGTCTTTTATAAAAGGATTCTTCCCTTTTTCCTGAAGCTCAGGATTGAACCTATAAAGAGGCCAGTAACCCGAATCAACAGCATTCTTTCCATGCTCAAGACCTTTAGTCATATTAAGCCCATGATTAATACAAGAAGCATAAGCTATCACAATCGAAGGTCCTTTATATTTCTCTGCTTCCCTTAATGCTTTTATAGTCTGCATC
>JBNJGI010000030.1:0-7878 GCA_051819685.1 Nanobdellota archaeon
GATCAAAGTATAGCAGGACTTCCAAAACCTGATGATTTAAGAAAATTTATAAAAGAGCATATTTATGAGCCTGTTTATGAGAGTTATGTCTGATCAGTTATTGGTCAAAAACCGGATTTTTTTACTAAGTAGTGATTTGCCGAAAAGCAGAATTTTTTGTTCAATTCAAGGCAGATGAAAAATTTAACCGCAGGAATACTGGAGCATTTTGAGGATTAAATTTTGATTCTAACGAAGAACTGGGCAAAAAAGGCTGTTTTCGTTCAGATACTAAGTATAAAACCTGTAGATCATAGCTTGACTAATATCCCCTGACAGCTGCAAAGAACATTCTTTAAAGTATTTTTTTATCAAGGAACTATTTATCCCACCAGTCCCTGACCGCATCTTTGAGATGCTGACCCGGGGCTTGTGTGGGCTGATAGGCATTGGCGACGATCTCGTTATACCCGGCGATCATGCTGTAGCCGAAATGAGGACTTGACGGATCAAGGCCAATTCTTAAAAAAGCACCTGTATGAATATTGTTGTTGGTTGGATCTTCAGGATGGGGCGGCGTGTTGCCGTCATCAGGATCATCGTACTGTGCCATGTAGCTGTCGATGATGTATAAAAAGGAGTCCCGCTGGAGGCTTACAGGTACAGGGGCCTCGTTAAATTCCGGTACCAGGGAGCCCAGAAGAATATTGTCACTTCGGATTTCATTGGGCAATTTAGAGTTGAAATAGCCTGTGGACCGTTTCATGTCAGCATTAAACGCCCCTTCCATACTGTTGGTACCCACGATTATATCGGTCAGACGCTTGTTGGGAGAACTTATATCATCATACTTCAGCATGACCACAAGCCCGTCAACAACCAAGGGGTTTTCTTCATTCTCTCCAAGCCTTACATTTTCCCAGTTAATGTCCCAGTCCAGATGGTTTTCATTACGGGAAGGCGCTTTGGAGAAATCAAACAAAGCGTCATTATCACCTTGTCTGCCGTCAACGTAAAAATCAACAAGACTACCTAGCAAGGGTTTATACTTGTACTGGTAGTAATCGTTGTCAGTGTATGGAATGTGGTGCATCTCGCCATCACCATCTTCATATTCAAAATAAGGCGCATTCTCATACACAGTCTGACCTGTAATGGGATCGGTTACATTAAAGGTACCGTCCCCGTTGTCATGAACATCAGGATCATCAGGGGCCAGGTATTTTCTGGTGGTTAAATCCTCCTTGTTATAGTAGCCAAGCTTGATTGAATCGATCTCTGCGTATACCTCACTGTGGATGTCAAAATAGTACCGTGCGGTATTCCCTATAATGGAAAAATCAACAGGGCCTTTGCCTGTCACAGCGGCCAGTTCTTTATCGTTCATTTCTTTTAACTCGGCACGGCAAAAGACCGGCTGCTGCAGCAAACAGAAAAACAGCAGCATCGACAGGACTTTCAACCCTCCCCTATTAATGGTATGAAAATATGGCACCCTACAGCAAACAAAAAGGCGAATCATCTCAAATAATTGTTCTGCACATGTCATTTTAGCACCTGTTTTCTTTTTCTCATCCACCACTCAGCAGATTGATGAGAAAAATTATCCTTCAAATTCCGTTCAAAGATTATTAAGCCAGTCAAGCTGGTCAGGATGAATTTTTCCTTTTAATACTTCATTGCCGTAACCGTCATCACGGGTATAGCTGGCTGGGAATTCAATCTTACAGTATTTTACTCTTATGCCGTCCACTGCCATGGGACCCAACCCGGTACCGTCATGACCTTCCATGGACTCAATTCTGATGGAACCGTGAACCCCTGTTGTAACTGAAATTCCTGCCATGTCACCATCCTGTCCCACTGATCCGATATTAAACGAGGTGGGGTTGGCAACCAGCCCCAGGGGTTCATCCTTCCACACGGGGCCAATCCATTCATATGTATTGTAATCGTGTAAGGTGGCGGCATACAGCTGGCTGTCAGAGATATCATCGTTAAAGTCTACCTGGTTTAAATTGCCCGCAAGAAAATAACCGCTATACATCCTGTTTTTGATATCATCACCCTCACCCCAGCCCGATGTGTCGATCAAACCGCCATTCCCTGTACCTTCAAGATGGTTAGGCAGCTCAGAGTTAAAGGCTTCGGCAAAATGGATCCCTTTAACATTCAGATCGCTATCATCGGGATGGCCGTCCCTGTATAATTTTACATTTTCAATGGTAGCACGAATTCTCAACTCAAAATTAATACTAGACCCTTCAGGCCCGGGATAAACAGTCAGGACAGAACCGGGCAGGCTTACGCCGTCCAGGGTGTAGTCGGGCATTGTAATTCCGTTTATTGCAAAGTTCCCAATGCTTTCCCCGCAAAACTCAAGGGCTCCATAGGAGTAAAAATCTCCGGAGTGATGTATTTTACTTTGAAGAACAGCTATAGATTCGTCAACCGGCGACACTTCATCTTCGTCGACGGGCCAGTAATAGGGATCATCCTGACTTCCGCCTATTGCTCTTAATCGCCATCCCTGATATTGGCGCCCGTCGTCAGAGCCGGCACGAAGGTCGGCTGCAAAGTAGGATTCGTCAGGCGCATTATAAGTTCCCATATCAATACTCCCGATGGTATCAAGGGTAACCAGAGTGTGGTGATCCTTTAATGAAAAATCTCCCTGACAGTTATTACCAAAGGCATCCTTGTTATCAACACTAATAAATTTAAGGGATTCAGAATAGTAGTAAAAAGCAGCGTCTTCCATTGCAAAAGAGGCGCCGGCCTGTCCCGTTACATCCTTCAACTGCCCGTCACTCAACGGCTCCATTGCATAAAGCGAAACAGAAGAAAAAAAGAAGAAAAAAAAGATAATGTTTATCATCTGAATTGATTGCTTCATAAGGACCTCTTTTGACATGAACGTTTAGCATTTCATGTTTTTAAAGTATTTTATTTAAAGACATAAAGCCATTTAGACTTAAAAAACATAAAACCCTGCGGGATTTGTAATTTTAACGCATCTGCTGCGTTAAATTTTATCAGGCATAGCCGTGTATAGCCTGACAAACTTTGCCTTGCATCTTAGGCAAAATTAAAATTCGCTCAACTTATTAGGTTAAATTAAACCTTCCACCTTTTTAGAGACAGATCCATGACGAATAATGATGAGTATCATATAACAATTGCATATAGAAATAATGATTACCAGAGCTATTAGCCCTCACAAGCGTGAACACTGTTATTTTAATTAATTGTTTACACACTTGCTGGTTCCTGTCAAGGCAATATTAATCTACAACACTTTTTCATTACGATTTTTCCCGACAGTATTCGACCACAATAAAAAAGCCTTGCAGCTCTTTTCATACAGATCAAAGGTTCATGTTCCAGAAATCTGACTACACAAAAAAATTTAAAAATTTTTGCTTATTCTGAAATGAATAAGCATCAATTATTTATAGATTGTTTTACCAAATTCCTTCTCAAAACAAAAAGATGCAATAAGTAAAGCCTATACGAATATTTCAGAGTGCCACAGATAGTTCCGGGGTTTGTCTCTGAAGTTTTATTTTCGTCTAACGGTAACAAAAGAATTATATATTCCGTTGGTCTACAGAAGAATCAAACAAAATTTATATGCCAGATTCATATTTACAAAACAAATCAGCTGCGCTAAAATAGAGTGATCAATTCAACTCAAAGAAACATATATGAATTTAATAAAAAACCTTTATCTCACAGGAGTAAAAGCGACTAACAACACATGCCGCCGCCCTTGCCTGGCTTGTAAATCATGTACATACACAGTCTAAAACAGATGAAATTAAGGCTGCATTTATGTTTACAGTTTTTTTGAGCATGCAAAAGTTTTTTTTCAGGCCGAGAACACCTAATTACAGGGGCGATGAAAAATTCAGCATAGAAAATATCTATTTTTCCAACAGGCTTTACATACAATGAAAAATTTAAAACGTTCAGAAACCGGAGCTTTGTTTTCTAAAAAATCTTTTTGAAAATGAGAAACATTCTATAACAGATGAGAAAGGAGTAGCTTTGAAGCTTAATTCAGTTTTTAATATATTTTTATTAAGTATCTTTTTTTTAATGATTTTATCTTTTTGTGTTCATTCGCTTACTCTTCAGAAAAATGCGGAATGGCCTATTTTAGCTGATGATTCTGTTGTTTATGACAATGATTATATTTTCCACGGATCAGGCAGTGAAATAAAAATTTTTTCTAAAGACCGCATTACATTTCAAAATAATTTTACACTTGATACCAGATTTAATATTCAGGCTCTTATTTTGGACGAAACAAGTGAAAATATTTATGCGGCTGCGGGAAAATCAGGTATTTTTATTATAGATTATACAGACATACACAACTTAAAAGTATTGGCCCAAATAAATGATGTACCTAAGGATCCCGGCTTTTTGCAGGGAGAAGCAAGGGATTATATTAATGCGGCAGGAATGAAATTAAAAGATAAGTATCTTTATGTTGCAGATGATTCATACGGGTTTAGAATTTTTGATATATCTGACGCACAAAAGCCTTCTTATGTAAGCGGATACAGACAGGACGGACCTTCTGAACAACTAACCACAGGCGGTTATTTTGATCTTGATTTATTTACATACAATTCCAGAGATTACCTTTGTATTCTCGATTTATACTATGGTTTAAAAGTTTTTGATGTAACAGACCCTTTTGAATACGACAATCCTGTTTCTCCTGAGGATTCATCAACGAAAGCAGATGAAAATGTTTTACAGCCTAAAGTTGATGATCCAGATCCTGTTGCAGGATTAGATCTACGATCATCTTTTTACAATAAAATTACCCTTGCAAACGATATAACAACCAGAAACATTGACAATATTCCATATATATTTCTAACAGACCGTTCTGCTAAAGAGGGAAAAGCCGTAGTTGGAAAACTAAAATTCACTGACACAGAACGTGAAAACAAACAGGAAAATCAATTTAAATTTAAAGATCCTGATAATATAGGAAGATGCGACGACCTTATTAAAGCAAAGTCTTTAAATGTTGATGATGATTTTGCATATATTGCAGACGGCGACATTGGTTTTGCAAAAATAGATATAATAAACCCTGAAAGTACAAACGAAAACGGGGCTGAAGCTTATAAAAAAGTTCAGTCCTATGATAATAACTATAAAAATGCATACAGCATTAAATACAACCCATATCTTAAAGAAGTTTATTTTGCTGATACAAACAAAGGTCTTTCCAAAATTGAAATTACGACGCCTGTTGAATCAGCTTCTACAGGTGCATTTTATAATTTTAATTCAATTGACAAATCCGGCTCTGTTTTAGCTGCCGCATCTGAAGGTACTGAGTCAAAGGGATTTTTCTTTTTTAATGCTGAAAATACTTTTCAACCAAAATTTATTGGTAAAATTGATACACAAAATGATCATTTGCATGTAAAAAAATTCATGAATACTTTTGCAGGAGCTGATTCTTCCAAACTTTATATTTTTAAAAATACATCTTCTTCACCTGCAGTTCAGACTTCAATAAATCTTCAAAATTCAGACCCTCAATGTATAGGAGTTTACAGCAATTATATATATGCAGGTTCAAACTCAGGAATAGATATATACAAATATGAAAACTCTCAGATCAGTTTTATTAAGAATTTCAGTTCCGGGTCAATAAGCACTCTTTTTGTATATACTGACCTATTATTTGCCGGGTCAGAAACAAATGTAGATATATTTTTAATTACAACACCAAAAAAGCCTTCTGAAATGGATTCAATAACAGTTCAGAATAATGCTTCAGATATATTTACTGATGGCAATACAATTTACATTACAAACAACCCAAAAATATCAGTGTTTAATTTCAGCGACTTAGCTCTTATAAACAATATAAACCCGGAAGAAAACATTTCATCTATTGCAGCAGACAGCGGATTTTTATTTGCAGGAACCAAGGAAGGTATTAAAACATACTCCGGTACAGATACAGGTCCAGAAAAACTTATTTCTGATTACCCTTCCAAAGACAGTGTTGCAAAACTTATTTTGTCTGAATCTCATGTTTATTCAGCTGATTCAAAAGGAGGTATCAGCATAAGTGAATATGACAAGACTGCTGAATCTGACACTGAACCTGATACTCCATCAGAACCTGCCGACTTGAACTCATCAGAACCTGCCGGCTCAAGCTGCTTTATTAATTCTTTATTTTAACCTAATCTAAGCGATTCCAAAAATAAAAAAGCTCTTCAACTCAGGGAACAGCAGGGTCTGACCAAGACAACACATTGAAATAAAACATAAAAACCAATATAAACATCGAATTTTAGCCTTAGAAACCACTTTTTAACCCTAAAATGAGCAATCTAAGTATTTTTACAAAAAGGAGAAAAAAAGATATTTTCTTTATTCTAGATCATACGTCGGAATTAAATTATTAATGCCATTAAAAAATAAACAAGCAGGTTTTAAGACCAGTTTTAATAAGAAAATTAACACTTAAACCTTTTGATACCAAAAAATGCGCTCTAAGACAAAAAAAGCTTTTATTTTAAAGAATTTTTTTATAGTTATCTTAAAATGTTGAGTTAGTCAAAATCGACCCATAGATTCCAGCCCATAGACTTTTAAGGTGGTATACTCAAACTATAATTATGTAATCGAAACTTTGTATTAAAAAAGTAGAAGCCGGTTTATTTTAATCAATAAAAACCGGCCTGTTAAAGAAGTATCTACTTATGCTGGCCGAATCTTTTCAGAATTTTATTGTAGGTTCCATCCTCTTTCATGGATTCAAGTGAAGAATTTACTTTCTTAACTATCTTTTCTCCGTTAGAGCGTTTTTTTGTTATTGTGCAGTAAAGATTGAAGGTTTTGTAAGGAGGTTCAAGTATGTCAAAACTGTTTTTATAATTTTTTAACTGCTTATTTGTTTCCAGCAAATATAAAAATTGCTGCTTACCCATAAGAATCAAATCGACTCTTTGAGCATGAAGTTTTTTAATATTCAATATGTCGTCACTTACGACTTCAAAATCAAAGCCTTTTTCTCTGAGTTCAGCAGTCTGAGCTCCTCCTCTTAAAGCTCCTATTTTGAACTGTTTCAAATATTCCAGATTTTTAAATTTAATCCCTCTTCCTTTATTTTGAATAAACGCCTCTTCATTCTGAGCAATGGGATCTGTAAAGTAGAATGTGTCTGCCCTGTCATTACTAAAGTATGCTCCAAGATTACCATCATATTTACCCTCTCTTGCCATTTCAAGAGCCCTTTTCCATGGAAGGAATTCTACCTTTAGATTGTATCCGGCTCTTTTAAAAGCCTCCCTTGATAAAGCTGTAAAAAAACCTTGTTCTGAAAGTGATTCACCGTAAAAAGGCTCCCAGTTTAAAGTTGCAAGGGTTATGGTTTCACTTCGGGTAATAGACGGGTTTAAAAAGATCAGCATAAGAGTAAAAAAACAATTAGTTTCTTCATTATTCCTCCTAATTATTCAAAATATTAATAATTTGTATTGTATTATAAATTTAGCATAAAATAAATTATCTATTATTTTTAATTTTAACTCATCTTCTGGAACCCCATAAAAATAAAACATGTCAAGACAATTAAAAACAGAATATCCAGATGCATGGATATGAAGGACAATTATTTCGTGGTCTTTACAAATCTATTCTGTCAGATCCAGGCTCTTACATCCTGGAATTTTTGAATTTAATGAATTTTTTTGAAAAAATATAAGTCATTTATCTCTTTTTTTGATAAATTTACTTAAAAATTTATTTACAGAGCAATGCAGGAGAACAGATGGCAGGAAACAGATTACCTTTTAAAAAACAGATTCATGCTATAGGCTTTCCCGCAGGAGCCGACCTTCTTCAGGA
>JBNJGI010000031.1:0-7489 GCA_051819685.1 Nanobdellota archaeon
TCGGTTAACTATTTTAGGGTAAAATTTAAAAACTGACTTTAAGATAAGATAAGAATGGCAAAAAAAGGTGAACAAAATGTTCTTAACTTCAAAGACACTTCCGAATTAAATGTACCTAAAAATATCATTAAACAGGTCCTTGGTCAGGATGAAGCAGTTGAAGTAATTAAAAAAGCTGCTAAACAAAGAAGACATGTACTATTAATAGGAGATCCTGGAACTGGTAAATCAATGCTCGGTATTGCTCTTTCAAAATTATTACCAAAAGAAAAGCTAGTAGATATAGTTTCTTTCCCGAATCCTAATGATGAGAATACACCTTTAATAAGAGCTCTTCCTGCTGGTAAAGGAAGGTCCTTAGTTACAAAAGCTAAATCACAGAATGTTAATACTTCAGCAGGTCAGACTTTCTTATTATTTTTAATATTATTTATTGTCTCTCTTTTACCTTGGTGGGCATGGAGACAAGGAGTTATTTCTGATGTTATTTATGCAGCTAGTCTTATAGCAAGTATGATGTTTTTTGTAGGAATTGTTCTAATGGTAAATATTGGTAAGAGAATGGGATCACAGTCAAAAGTAGGTGTTCCAAAAGTTGTAGTTGATAATTTTAATAAAGACACAGCTCCCTTTCAGGATGCTACAGGGGCTCACGAAGGTGCACTTTTAGGTGATGTATTACATGATCCTTTCCAGTCTGGAGGTTTAGGCACTCCTTCACATGAAAGGATTGTTGCAGGTATGATTCATAAAGCTCATATGGGTGTTCTTTTCATTGATGAAATATCTACTTTGGATCCAAAAATGCAACAAGAACTTCTTACTGCAATACAAGAAGGAAAATTTCCAATTACAGGAAGATCTGAAAGATCTGCAGGAGCTATGGTTAGGACAGAGCCAGTACCTTGTAAATTCATCCTTATTGCAGCAGGTAATTATGATGGTGTTACAAAAATGCATCCCGCTTTAAGAAGCAGAATTACTGGATATGGTTATGAAGTATACATGAATGATAATATGAAAGATACTCCTGATACAAGAAGAGCAATTGCACAATTTATAGCACAGGAAGTAAATAAAGATAAGAAAATCCCTCATTTTAAGAAAGAAGCTGTTAATATAATAATTGAAGAAGCTAGAAGAAGGGCTAATAGAAAAGGCAGATTGACAATACGATTCAGAGAGCTTGGAGGTATTATAAGAGCTGCCGGTGATACTGCATTAGAAAACAAATCAAAACTTGTAGAAGCAAAACATGTTAAAGAAGGTATGGATATTGCAAGACCTCTTGAAAAACAAATTTCAGATAAAGTTATTGAAAATAAGAGAGAATATGAGGTGCTTAAAGTGAAAGGAACAGCTATAGGACGTGTGAACGGACTTGCAGTTATGGGAGGAAGTTCATCTTATTCTGGCATGGTTTTACCTATAGAGGCAGCAGTAGTACCTGGAGGAAAAAATCACGATATTATCGCTACAGGAAAATTAGGTGATATAGCAAAAGAAGCAGTAACTAATGTTTCTGCCATGATTAAACTTATTTTCGGACAGGATTTTACTGATAAAAAGAAGATCAAAGATATATATATCCAATTTCTGCAGACTTATGAAGGAGTAGAAGGTGATTCTGCATCTATCGCTATCGCTGTAGCTACTATTTCAGCATTGAAAGATATACCTGTAAAACAGGATGTCGCTATGACAGGAAGTCTTTCAGTAAGAGGAGGAATTCTTCCAGTAGGAGGTGTTACATATAAAATTCAGGCAGCAGTTGAAGCAGGTATTAAGAAAGTCTTTATTCCGAAGATTAATGAGAAAGATGTTGTTTTACAAAAAGAATATAGGAAAAAAATAGAGATAATTCCGGTTTCTAATTTCTTTGAAGTGTTGGAAGGGGTTCTTGACCTTTCTAAGAATAAAAATCTTTTAAAGCAATTAAAAAAGCTTAAATAATTACTCAAGCCATTTTAGGCCTTTTTCTATATTTTTTTCAATTTTACTCTTTTGTTCTTTATTTAATTTTTTAGAATTATATACAGAAAAAATTTTAGATTTTATACCAGAAAAACCAAGAATATGTTTTTTTATCTGATTATAAGCGCTGGCTTGAAAAATTTTTGAATATAATAAAGGACTTCCCGCACTTGTAAAAACAACTGCTTTTTTTTCTTTAAGATGTTTTATAGGAAATCCTTTTTTAGAGAAATTGAATGCAAAACCAGGTGTGAATACCCGATCAAAGAAGCCTTTAAGTATTGCCGGCATACTTCCCCACCATATAGGAAATATAAATATCAGCTTTTCTGATTGCTTTATTTTTTTTTGGAAATCAAGATTTTTTTCCGATATTTTTTTTCTTCCATGGACATAATGTTCCTCGTATTTTAATTTAGGATTAAAATTGTCCTTATAAAGATCAATTATTTGATATTTACCTTTTATTTTATTTTTTATTGTATCAAGATAATAACCATTGTGACCTTCATGATCAGGATGAGCGTATATTATTAAAGTCATAGTTTAAGATATAAAGGAATGTTTTAATATTTTATGGTTCAGCACACATTAACTATACAATCAAAAACAATTTAAATGAAACAGCTTTAGCATAATCATGACAGAATCAAGCATATGGGTAGAAAAATACAGACCTAAGGATTTTGATGAAGTTAAAGGTCAAGATAAGATTGTGGAGAGGATAAAAGCTTTTGTCGAAGCTAATAATATACCACACCTTTTATTTTCTGGTACTGCTGGAACAGGAAAGACAACTTTGAGTTTAGTTATAGCAAGAAAACTTTTTGGAGAGAATTGGCAACAAAACTTTCTTGAATTGAATGCTTCTGATGAGAGAGGAATTGATGTTATAAGAACTAAAGTAAAGGACTTTGCCAGATTTAAAGCGATAGGTGATGTTCCTTTTAAAATTATTTATCTGGATGAATGTGATAGCCTTACAAGAGATGCACAACAAGCTTTGAGAAGAACTATGGAGAATTATGCTTCTTCTACAAGATTTATTTTAAGTTGTAATTATATATCAAAAATAATAGATCCAATACAATCAAGATGTACTATTTTCAAATTTAAGCCTCTTCCTGATGAAGGTATTAAAGAGATTATCGATAATATAGAAAATAAAGAAGATCTTAAAGTCAATGATGATGCAAAGAAAGCATTAATTGAAATTAGCAGTGGAGATTGCAGGAGAGCAGAAAATATTCTTCAAAGCTGTTCTGTTATCAGCAAGACTATTACTGAAGACATAGTTAGGTCTTTAGCAGCCAGCGCTAAGCCTGCTGAAATTATAGATATATTAAACATGGCTCTTGAAAATAAATTTATTGAATCAAGAACTTTACTTTTAGATACAATGTTAAAGTACGGGCTTGCAGGTAGCGATATGATTAAACAGATACAAAAATCGATTTGGGAACTTGATATAGATAATAAAATCAAGGTTAAACTTATAGATAAATGCGGAGATATTGAATTTAGGATGACTGAAGGTAGCGATGAATACTTGCAACTTGAAAGTTTTCTGGCTTATGTATCATTAATGAGTTAATGTGTTATTTCAAATTTGGAATAATTATTTATATTTAGCTCTTCTTCCCATGTTTTTTTTACAAATGCCATTGAAGGTCCTTTTTCAAATAATGATATCATTTCTTTAATATTTTTATCTTCTCCTTCAAATACTGCTTCTACATTTCCGTTCGAAAGATTTCTGACATAACCTTTGATATTTAATCTATCTGCATTTTTTTTAATAAAATATCTAAAAGATACACCTTGAACTCTTCCTTTTGCAATAACTTTCTTTGCCGTTTTCATATAAATGAGAAGTGACGCATATTAATATTTTTTTAGGTAAATAGGCACATGCAACAAAATGAGTTATAATATTGTTTTGAAGTGATTTTTGAATTTACGGTAAGGAGTAAAAAAATTACAGAATTGTAAATTCAAAATTTTTATGCAGATGGTCTATAATCTATCATATAATTGTTTCCATTGTTCTGGATCAGATTTGTCTGCTCCAGTAGTTATATTTATTTTATTATTTATAGCATATCTCTCAAAAGGTTCTGTTAATGATCCATGGTGACTACCTGAAGTAACAAACATAAATGGTATACCATAACATTGTAATTCTTTCCCCACTTCTACCCCTAAAGGTTGCTGGTTTGAATCATTTTCCATGTTCCTTATCATTTCCACGAAATAATCTTTCAAACATGGTTCTGCTCTTCCTGGACTTGTTGTATAATACAAGGCATCATAAAAAGATTTAATACCATCGATTAGTGTTTCTTCTTCAATGTTTTCCAAACTTAATTCTAAAGCTTTTCTTGAGGCTTTTGTTTCTATTGTGGATTTTCCTCCACTGTTACATAATTTTTCTACTGCTAATTTTTGTTCTAATTCAGGATATCTTTTTTGGAAACCCACATGTTGTAAAAATTCCTTTGCACTATTCAAGTACTCCTTGAAATTTTCTTCTTGTTCAATGTTTCTTGTTAGTTCTCTCGCTGCAGGAACACCCAAGAGATAGATGTTATCATTTCCTGTCTCTTTAGGAAAATAGCAATCACAAAATGCTTTTTCAATTTCGCTTGCGTATCGAGATATGTTTTGAACTGCTTGGTTATAGTCTGTAGCTATAATTAAGTTAGTGATTTCATCGAGCCCTTGATGTGCTGCGTTTATGTTCTTTTCATTGTCCTCTACTATCAATGTTTTCATTTCTTACTCCTTGCTGTAACTATTCATATACCATTCTTTGAAATCTTCTTCAGAGACATTAAAGAAAGTTTTTGCTAATCTTGTAGATAGTTCAAAAATATGTTCTTTATCATCTGTTTTTCCTGTATATGCATTTTGAGTTATTATTGCACCTTCTTGTAAATTGAATTGAAGTTTGTAGTCTTTCTTATCTCTGAATGCCACATGTCTGTCTGCTATATATGCTGTATTATTTTTATCAAAATTATTTATAACCTCTTCATCAGGAGGAGTAAAAACACCTTCTCTATACCCAAAATCATCATTTTCATTGTAAACTCTTAAGGTTTTCTCATCACCTTCCTTATTAACCATTCCGAGATAAGTATCAATGTTTTTTTCTTCAAATGGTCTTTTGACAAAATTATATACTTCTTTAAAGCTTTCAATTTCCTTAACATCTTCACGCGACCATCCTTTTTCATTACCTTTTTCATCTAAGGTATAAAGTTCATGGTGTGTCATTTTACAACCATCTCTATGTTCATAATCAAGTTCATTTCCCATAACTATTATCATGTTTTCAATGTTGAACTCTTCACAATATTGTGCTACATTTTCCAGAGATTTTTCCATTTCTCTTCCTCTGTTTTCCTCTAATTCTTTTATTTTTTCTAATTCATTCTTAGAATACTCTAGATAATTTTCTACGGTCTTTCTATATTCAGGATCAAGATTTTCTTTTTTTAGTTCATCTTCAGCAATCATTACTTCTTCTTTATACTTTTTTTTCTCGATGATTTTTTCTGCGTCTTTGTTCATATCTTTTTCAAAAAATATGTTTTGTACTCTATCCATCCCTGCAAGTTCAGGTAATGTTTTATCAAAATATAATTCATATCTAAGATCATCTTCATCAAACATTCCATTATGTAATTGTTTTAATTTTATTGCATCTTCATATGACAATTGTTCAGTTCCTGCAGGAACTGTGACTATTTTTAATCTATCATTGTACTCTTGTAAGAGTTTAAAAACTTCGTTTAAGAAATCATTTTCCCTATATGCAAGAACAATATCTCCTTTGTTAATTTCTGGTTTTTTTAATTTTGTTTCAAGTTTTTCCATTTTTTAATACCTTTTATCATAATTTTTGTTCGAGAGTATCTTTTATATTGACCCAATACTCTCTTGTGGTCTTTGCAGGAACATTTCTGCCTCTCTCATCAGAGAGGTTTAAGTTTAAATTCCAGTTTTGTGCTAATTCTTGAAGTCCTCTATATGTATATGAGTGATTGTCTGCTGCTGAACATACTAGATAATTATCTAATCCTTTATTCTTCAAATCTCTAGATAACAATGCTCCCATCGGAAGTTTACCTTTATCTTCACCAAACATTGAGATTTCGATATAATCTTCATATGGCATACCTGTAAAAGCATCTCCTGATGATATCAACTCATTTGTGATTTCTAGAGGGACAGTACCCCCGTAAGGAAAAAAGCCATCTATGAGATGAAAATCATAATCTCCTTGTTTTATTTTTTCTAATGCCTGGAGATAGGTTTCTGCTCTTTCTACATTATACTCTGTAAATACTTCATTCATTGCTTTAGCATAATCTTCATTGTCCTCTATCAACAGTATGTTGCTTTTTGTCATTTTTATTCACCCATTGAACTTAACCTTTTTTGCACTTCATTCAATCTGTTTCTATACATTTTTTCAGTATCAGGATTACTTGTTTCCGCAATTTCTGATTTATATTGAGATTCCATTCCTTTAAGACATTTATATTCTGCATCTGTTGAAAAATCAGGATCTCCACTTTTCTGAGCACAATCAATCAAGTCTTTATCCCAAAAACCCCAAAATTTAGGGTTTTTTTCACTATCATTTATCATTGCTTGCGCTGCTGTCCGATATACAGATTGAAGAGTTTGTTCTCTTTCTTGTTCGTCATAACCCATTTCCTTTAATTTTTCCTGATCTTTTATTATCGGCATGTCCCAATACGATGCAGGGGACCATTTAGCGAGGTTCATTATCCTATATTGTACTTCTTCTCTACAATTATCCACAATATCATTTCTTTCATTTTTTTCAAGTCTATCCAAGGATCCCAAAGATTGATCACTTTGCCTATATAAAGAAATTAACTTTCTTATTTCCTTTTTTGCATGATCTCTCGCACCTTCATAGAAAGAACCTGCAGTGTTTAGTGCATTTGCATATAAGCGTGCTGCTTTTTCAAAAAATCCTAAATCTCTCATTAAATCTCCCGACCATCTTTCAGAGGCACTTATGTGGTGCGGATCGGTTCTATTAAAAGTCCTATTATTTACGAGATCCAGACGAGAAAACTCTCTTATGGTTTCATTGCCTAAATAATATTTTATTACGGCATCAGCCACATTATATAGGCCTTCCATATCTACTTCTGACTGATCCAGATTCTCTAATCTTTTATACATTTCCCAAAAGAAGTTCTGAGTTCCACTTACGTGTATATCAAAGATAATTGTTTTTCCTGGAGTGCCTGAAGCCATATCTTCCACAATCTCCTCTAATCTCTCTTCCGGCATTTGTGATGCGGTGTCTACTAAACTTTTTACATCTTCAATTTTTTCATCTATTGAATTAATTTTTTTTGTATCATTATCCATTTTTGTTATACCTCCTTTTGTTAATTAAAATGTTATTACTGTATAGTAAACTGAAATGATATATTAATCTTATTATAAAAATATTTAAATATTT
>JBNJGI010000032.1:0-6855 GCA_051819685.1 Nanobdellota archaeon
TGGTTATGGAAAAATAGTTACAGACATTGTTAAATCTTCAGACTCAGGAGAAAATGCAGTTCTTTATGCTGGAGCCGCAACAGGTGTTTTTAAATCTAAAGACGGAGGAAGAACCTGGGAGGAAAAATCTGAATTTTCTGAAGATTATATAACCTGTTTAAAAGTTAATCCCGATGACAATGATACAATTTATGCAGGAACAAAAACTGCTGCTGTATGGTATTCAACAGATGGTGGTGACAACTGGTCTCAGCATGAAAGCGGTCTTGGAATGGCTTTAAGGTATACTACACCTGAAACAGCTGTCACAAACACAGGTGACGGAACTCTTAATCTTTTAGGAAATCCCGGAGAAAATGCCGTAACAGAAAAGTGGACAATTGAGTGCACAGAAACTTCTGAAGACGGAGGTACTTTTAGTGTAACAGGATCTGAGTCAGGTAGGCTTGTTGGTAATTATGATATTTCTGATGGAACATATACAACAGTTAACAATAAAATCGAGTTTGAAATTAAAGATGGTAAAAAAGATTTTGACTTAGGAGATACTTTTACTTTCAAAACAATAAGAGATCCTGCTAAGCATATAAAAGATTTAGAGGTATACAATAACACCATTTATGCACTTACCTATTTTAATGACGATACAGAGCCTCACCCTGTCGGAAATGTATATATTGCAGATCTTGCAGGTGATTATAGTATTGACTCAGACTGGAAAGCAGCTAATACAGGACTTCCTCAGTACGATCCGCCGGATGATACAACATTTTTTGCCCAGCATTCTATAGCTGTTGATGACCCTGATAATCCCGATGCACTTTTTATTGGCGGTGAAGGTATAAATTTTTACAAAGCGACTTCAGAATTAGGTACTGATCAAACCGAATGGTTTGAAAGCAAGCAGGGAATAACAAATCTTATCATGGCTCGTACTCCTGTACTTTTCACCGGAGAATGTAATATGGATATTTCAAAAGAAGTTGATGGTGATAAAGTAACATTCTATTGTTATATTGAGGATAAAAACGGAAATCCACCGATTTCAGGATCTACATTTGGAATTGATGACACAGGTACTAAAGAACCGGATGATTTTTATTTCAAAAAATATGGTGATAAACTTACAGATGTTGGTACATTTCGTGATCCTTCAGATCCAGAAACTGATATCCCGATAGAAGTAACATTAAATAAAGATGATATTACCGGACATGTAAAATTTAAATTTGTGCCTGCAGTTAATGACGAATCTCCCGGAGGCTCAGGAGCAGAACAAGAATTAACAAAATTTAAAAACACACTTTTTCCAGACCCTTAGATTAGATAAGGTTATAAAAATTTTTAACTTTAATGCAATAAAAAAATTTGCAAAGAAAGTCTTTGGGGCTAACTTATGGCTTTCTTTGCAAATAACTTATTTGTCCACATGAAAATTTTCGGATTTTAAGTATTCTTCTGATAATTTGAAAATAAATTTATCTACTTTCCAGTAAATATACATATATTATTTTTAAAATCCTGATCTTATATTCACAATTGTTTTTAAAAATTTATACATAACCATACTGCCTGGTCTTTTGTGATTATTTGAATTAATATAAAAAAGTCATTCCCATATCTTCAATCTACACGTATTGATTCATTCAAAAAGAAATTTTTTTAGGATACCAGTAATATAGTTGATTTTATTTTTAATAAAGCTAATACTTAAAATATTTATGCTTTTATTTTTTCTGTTAATTATCATGATGGAGGTAGGGTTATGAAAAACAGGGTAATCTTGGTTTTAACATTAGTTTTCCTGGTTGTTTCTGCATCCTTTGTTTCTGCAGAAACAAGACAGTCAGAGTTTGCAATGTTCAAGAGATCTGTTTCTCCTGTTTACAGCTGGGGTAAAAACGGAATAATTACTGTTCCCAAAGCTACTACAATAGGAAAATGGAATGTATTTTTGGGTGGAAGTGTACAGGAAGCCGGTAAAATTGAAGGCGACAGCCTTTATCTTTCTTCAGGCTCTCTCATGGTTGGCACTTCTTCAGATGTTGAGCTTGGGTATACAAAAAGACAGTTTATCTGGGATGATTTTGATAAAACCGATATCGAAATGGATAGTTATCATTTTAAAGCAAGGGTTTTTAAAATGGCAGATTATTTTATTCCCCAGGCTGCAGTTGGTATAAATGCTGTTTCTTTAAATGGCAGTGATTTCAGCAGCAAGGATGAAATTCTTTTTAATCCTTATCTCAGTGTTACTGTTCAGATTCCTGTTTACAAAGACAAGGTTGTATTTTCAGCAACAGGAGTAGTTGAGACTCTTTATAATGAAGGTGAAACATCTTCTGATTTTTTCAGCGGAGGTGCTGATATAGGGATTTATGATACTTTTTATCTTGTTGCGGAAGCCCAGGGTCTTAATAAAGATGATGAAGATCCTCTTATAAATTTAGGTGCAAAAGTTAAGCACGGATGGTTCAGCTTTGGAATAGCTATGTATAACGCATTTCAGGATAATATCAGTGAAGATCATACAAAAAATAATGAAGATTCTTCATATTTCAAGGCTAATGCCGCAATAGAAATTCCCTTTGGTGATATGTTTAAAAAAGAAGATAAATAGATTTATAAAGAGGTGATAAATGAAAACAAACCCAGTTTATAAAATAATAGTTTTGTTTTTTTTGTTTTCTGTGTTTTTTATATCAGGCTGCGGAGATGAAAGACCAATACCCGGAGACAATATTTTAACTATATACAATTCAAATATGGAAGAAACAAGGGAGCTTGCCCCTCTTGATACTATGTATGTCAAAGTTGCAGCTCTTGGTCCTGGTAAATATTATGAAATCTCTGTTAAAGACAGTGAAAAAAATATTATTTCAAAAATTGAAGAAAGGACAGATGATGAAGGGGTCATAGGCCCTGCTGCGCTATGGTACGATGTTGGCCTGAAAAATAAAAATGGAGTCCCTGTAGTTGAACAGCCTGAGAACTTAGATATAATGCCTTTTACAATAAGTGTTAAAAGCATTAATGATGATTATACAGATTTTTCTCAGGATATGTGGATAAGGTATAAAAATACTGATATTGATACAAATCCGAAACCTGTTGTTTATTCCGGGTATATGGAAAGCGGAAATTTTCAATTCTCCAATGCATTTGATGAAACAGGTTCAAAACAGGAAGACGGCACAACAGATAGTGTTAAAACAAAAGTATACGTAAAGGCTGAAACTGTTCCTGAAAAAGTCGGAAATATTGAAATTGCAACAGTCGATTTTTATATAATGCCTTTTATTGGAGGTATTATAGCAGATGGTACAAAGCTTCAGGCACAGACTGATGAAAATATTTTTATCGGTCCTGTTACTGCTGCTGTTGATGATGGTAAAGTTGGTGCAACAAAATTATGGGATCTTAATGATGAAGATAATAATCTCATTAATCCCGGACAGGACAGCATGGCATACACAATAGTAATGGATGTTGACCGTGACGGAATCTATGATGCAGGTATGGACACAAATTCTGACGGGCTGATAGATTCATATATTGATGGGGTTGACGGTCTTGGAGTGCCTGGTTTTGTTGTCATGAATACTCCGGCAAATAATGTTTTTGTAACAGTTAAAGACGGAACAGGTGAGTCTGCTAATATAACAAATTCAATTCCTGAAAGCGGACAAAACAAAGATCTTTATATAAATATTGAAAATTTTGCTGCAGATCCTGGAGAAAATGTAAAAATTTATCTTAAAAAACCTGATGGTACATATTCCGAGCCTGTTTCAGCAGCTGTAAAACCTGCTTCATATTCAGAAGGTAAATATCTGCCATATATTGAAAATGTAGCTCTTATATCTAATTTTGATGCAGGAGCAGGTATAAAAACTCCTGATGTAGAAGAAAATACAAAATACGGAATATGGGTAGATTCAAACGGAAACGATTCTCAGGATGATGAAGATATAATTCTTGAAGATTATATAACAGTTGTACATGTGCCTGCTGATCCGGAATATAAAACATATTCCGATTCTTCAGCATTAAATGAAACTCTATTCTTTGATGAAACCGGTACAGAAAACGGCAATTGTATTGTTTATCTTAAAGCTGAAGACCAGACAAAATCTTATGATGCATATGTTATCAAAAATAAAAACTGGGAAAATGGAGATTATATAAGCGGTTCTCTTGTCTCCAAAACAGGTTCTGCAGAAAATACTCTTTCTCTCTGGGATCTTAATAATGACCATAAGGTCATAAATCCTGATACTCAAAACAATACATATGATGTTGTTATAGACAATAACCAAAACGGTATTTATGATGAAGGAATAGATGATATTGTTTCTGTTGTTATTTTAAATACAGAAGCAAACACTTATCCAAGGGTATCTTATGTAAATATTGCTTCAGGGGGAGTATTCGGTAATACATATGCTCAGCACTGGACACTTTATTCAGAATACTGCGACTACAGAGATGTTTTTACAAAAGATGCATATGAAACAAATTACAAAGGAGGCGGCTACGGAGTTAAAGCCGTATTCAACCCGTATTTTAAATGGTGGGGGAATGAGCCTGAAATAGAAACTGAAGGTCTGTACTATGGACTTTATGTTGATGTTTATATAGTAAGTACTGAAAATTTTGATCTTACAACCTTTGGAAGAGCTGGTGAATTAAATGATCAGATAGATGCCAGGGGACGTCACTCAACACTCAGTGTTCAGCCTTCATGTTACAACGGCGCAGGTCTTATGACTATATGGACAGCTCCTCTTGATAAAGGAGAGTATTATGTCATTGTTGATGTAAACAGAAACGGCAGGATAGATGAAGGCATCGATATAATCGATGCAGTAGATAAATCAGATAAAACTATACTTGATGATCCGGAGATTGTAGGATTCAAAGTTGAATAATTAAAAATAGCTCAGACAGGTACCTGCTTTGTTGAGGTATCTGTCTGATGTAAATTAAGAGTTGTCTTTTTTTAATTCGAAGAAACTCAAATAGTTCAGTTTGGAAATATTAAAGATTGTTAATCAGTTCATCAGCCCTTTCTTTAATATCATCATCACCCAATTGTTTTGCTTTAAGATAAGCCTGCTCTGCAAGAACGGTTTCTCCGGAAAACTCAAGTGTTAAACCTTTTTGAATATACAGCTCTGCGTTTCGCGGAGAATTTTTAATTGCTTTTTCGATCATTTTTAAAGATTTTTTATAATCTCCTTTATGTCTGTAAACAATTGAAAGACCTCTCATAGGAATTATGTAGTCAGGGGCCAAATCCAGACTATTTTTATAATGTTTTAGAGCACTTTCATAATCCTTTTTCATTCTGTAGGCATAGGCAATATTTGTTTCAGCAAAATGGGGTGTGGTATATAAAATATTTTGAGTCAGAGGCAATAATACATCTATGGCTTTGTCCCATTTTTTATCTGCAATATATGCACTGGCGAGATTGTTTCTGGCCGGCGCATAATCCGGTTTTAGTTCTATAGCTTTTCTGAAATGAAGAATTGCTTTTGCGTTTCTACCCCTTGAAAGAAATGCAAGACCAAGAGAATTTTGTATATATGGATCATCAGGCTGTAATAATTCTGCTTTCATGAGCTCACGCAGGGCAAGAGCCGCATTTCCTGAAGATAAATATGCATCACCCAGGTCACGCAGAGATTCAGCCTGAGACGCTTTTTTGGCGTTGTTTGAGCCTGTAGCACATGAGGAAACAACAATGGCAATAAATATTAATGAAAGAAACAGTTTAAACTTCATCTTAAATTTTCCTGTGTATAGGTTTAGATAAAAATTATTTTAACATTTAACCAGTCTAAGTAATGTAATACATACTCAGGCAATTTTAAAGAGGGGATTGATGTAAAAAAAAGCCAGGGATTTTTCTTATCAAAATGATTTATAACAAAAAGCCCGGGGATTTCTAAATTAATGTTTAAATTACTTTTTCCGGCAGCATTTGGAAGTAAAGGATCTGAAACAACTTTAAATCCAAGCTTAGAGCAAATCTCTGCAACTATTGTTTTATAAGAATCGTTTGGGCTTATTGTGGATACATCCATATTAATCTTTTTGATAGATTCTATTGTATCTCCGTAAAATTCATTGAAATCAATTATAAGAAATTTGTCTTCAGGATTTTTGGCAATATTTGTGTACGCTTTTATTTGAATATTATTGTAAGGAAAAGAAATTTCAGTGTCTTCGTTATATTTGCAACCAACTGTTTTTAGCAGATTTTTTACAAATATTTTTTGATCCGTACTCTCAAGTGAAGCAGAATTTTTTTTAGATTTTGTTCTGTTTTTGGAAGGAAGGATTATATTTTTTTCCCCGGTAAAATATTTTAAAAAATTATAAGGAGCTTTATAATAATTTTCAGTTGTAAAAATTTCAAAATGTTTACTAGAGTCTAAGGTAGAATGTATTTTATTGTTATAATTAATTTCAGATTTAATACCGTATGCATCTTTTATTATTTCTTTTTTTAATTCCTTTTTTTTATTTTCAATCTTGTTACTTAAATTGAAAAATACCGCATTTTTATAAAATTTTTTAATAATGTTTCGCTGATTTTTGTTAAGCTCATTTTTTTCAAAAAAGAAAAATCTCGGAAATTTTTTCGATTTTATAAATGGAGTTTTTTCAAGATTCAGAGTAACCATATCATTTTTATAGGGTATATAAAGCTTGCCTTTTGTTTCAGCTTTACCGTTTAAGCTGTTTGAAATCAGGTCAAGTATGTTTTTTTGCTTTTCAGGTTTACTATCTTTTTTTTCTAAAGGAATGCTGATTTTATTATTTTCAGGAGGTGAAGATGATACT
>JBNJGI010000033.1:0-4699 GCA_051819685.1 Nanobdellota archaeon
AATTACTTCTTATTATTTTTCTATAGGAGTCAATAAAAGTTAGCGATTCGTTTTTCTCTAATTGTGAATCAACAACACGACAAATATCAAGAATTCTATCTGACTCAAAATCATTACTTGCTTTCTTTAATTCAGTCTCAATATTATGAACACTTTGCATAAATTTAGAATGTTAATTTTTTTTATAAGAGTTTTTCAGGAAAATCCGGAAGATTTTCGGAAATCCCAAAAGGTTTCCGGTATCCTCAATAAATTTTTTTTGTCTGATTTCCGAATCTTTCTTATTTCAAAACAACAGCTCCATTCAAGAAATGTTTCAAATGCTTATCCTATGGTTTTAGTTTAACATCCTTTAAAGCTTCTCTGATATCATCTTCATCACACCCATGTTTTATCAAAACATCAATGATGTGGCAAAGTTTTCCACCATGAGAATATTTTTCAATAATCCATCTTCCAGTTTTTCAATTGCAACTTTAGATGAATGTCTCTTATGTCTCTTGAATATGATATTTTTTTTATCATTTATAACTTTTAATATCAGTTGATAACTATACATACCTCATAATCTCCTCACTTTTTTCATTTTTAGGTTCAATACCTTCCCCCGCACTTTATTCTAAAATGCTTTAAATTCAAAACAATTTTAAATGATAAAAATAATTATAGTTTTATAATGAAAATCAGAAGGTATGCAGAAATCGGGGCATTTATTTTTATATTGATGCTTATAATATTAAAATCATATTTCTTATTCAGCGATAATATTTTTGATGATGCAAATTCTTATAGGCATGTATATGAGATTGAAAAATATTCCAGCTCTTTTGATGATGAAGTAATTGAAAATTATTATGATAAATCTCAAATAAAGGGTGAGGGCAAACAAAGCAATAACATGCTTTACTATATACTCATGGGTATATTGTATTTTATTTTCGGTAACATTTTTGCATTAAAAATCGCTGAATTAGTTATTTTCGGATTATTATTGGCGATAATTTTTTTTATAGGAAAAGATATACAGAAAAATTCATTTACAGGACTTTTTTCTATTGTTGTACTGGCAGTTTCACCTTTTTTATTTCTTGATCCAAATAATTCCTTAAAACCTTCTATGTTTTCATTTTTAATGATTTTTTTGATGATTTTTCTTCTTATAAAAAGTAGTATACTTTTCAAAGATAATGGTGATGAAAAGAAAAGTTTTGACAGGGCTTTTTTTACATCTATTCTTATTTTAGGTTCTTTCCTTTTGATATTCATGGCTGATTATTCCCTTTTCCTTGTAGCTATACTTTATGTTTTTGTATTCTTTTCAGGTCTTTTTAATTTTAAGACAAAAGAATACTTTATGGAGTATGCAAAGTTCCTTTTCGTTTTTATAACTATTATATACATAGTGATTCACAGGAATGTTATAAATGATACTATGAGAAAATTTTCAAGCTCTGACATACCAGTTTTATTGAATCAGAATTTGATAATAAATAATATGGAAAGCATTTTTATTTTTGCCGGGATTTTGAATATTCTTCTTGGCATTTATGGTGTATATTATTTTATTAATAAAAATAGGTTTACAGAATCCCATAAAGTATTTATATTTTCATCTGCTGTTATTTGTTGTTTGATCATCCTTATTTTTTTCGTTAAAGATTTATTTATTACCTCGGTGCTTTCAGCTTCTCTGGCTATTATTTCTGCAGGTTTCTTAAAAAGATTGATAGATAATCTCGAAAAGAATTTTATTATAAAGATAAAGCCTTATCAATATTGGTTGATTTTTTGTATTATTGTTATTATAGCAGGCACTTCTATTAATTATAGTTATGCCTTAAACGAACATGAAAAAGATTATGTTGAAGTTGATAATGATATTATTAGAAGTATGGAATTTCTGTCTTCATATGATGAAAGATTAGTTATTGCCCCTCCTTCATATTCGCCATTGATAGCACAAATTTCCAGTAATGATTTTGTATTACCTGAGATATCTTTTTCAGAGAAGTCAGATAATTTGAAACAGTCTATTAAAGAGATATATACTAATATTAATTCTGTAAAAGTAAGATCCAAAATAAATAATTTTGATACAAGTGATGATGTGTTTATTTATTTTGATGATGATATTGCTGATAGATATAATATAGATTCTCCCGGGTTTTCATATGATAAGAAAAATTTTATAATGGTTTACTCTAAGGGAGATATAATGATATTCAAATACCAAAAAGATGAAGATTGATAATAATGAAAAGGATGAAAGTAATGATATAAGAGGTTTATTCGCTCTTTATGCGAGTTCTATTATAAGTATTATTATTTTTGTCTGGGCTATTATGGAAAGGTTGGGTAAAGGGAGAGGTATTTTTGTGGATGAGAACATTTTCAAAGTTCTTATTTCTGGTAATAATGGTTGTTTACAGCAGTTTTTTCTTAAATATATAAATCCTGATAATTATCTTGGACCTTTATTGCCTATTATTGTTTTTATCATGTTAGGTTTGTTGATTGCTTTTTTATCTTTTATTTTTTTCAGGGCTTATAAGAAAAGAAAACTTATAAAAGATGACTTGATATTATCAGCAATTATATTTTTAGTTATGCCACCTTTTGCATATTTTCTTATTAATATGTCAAGCGATTTTTATGCTTTGTTTTTATTGATTTTATCTTTATTTTTTTCTGTGTCTTTTAATGGTAAGATTAAGTGGTTATCTTATATTTTCAGCTTATTGTTAGCTTTTACATCTTTCGAAAGCGCATTTTTAGCTTCTTTTTTTTATTTGATGTTTGGTATTTATTATAAGAAGAAAGAAATTTTCAATAATTATATTATAGCTATTTTTTTTATTATTATAAAATCTCTTTTTATAGGAGGTATAACTTTCTTTTCAAGACATAATATAAGAGAGGTTTTGTTGAGTTCAGTAAGAGAGACTGGTGTTTTTTATGGTATTTCTTTCTTTTTCATTATTGCAGGTCTGGCCGGGCTCATTCTTATTTCCCAAAGAAGATTCACTTTCAGTATTATATCAATGCTTTTGATGTTTTTGTTTTTGCTGGAAGATAATGTTTTATATTTTAGTTTTATTATGGTGTATTTCACAGTAGTTTTTCTTAGAGATATTTTCTCAAGAAAATGGAAGATGGAGTCTTTGAGAATTATAGGGGGTTCATTGATTGTTTTTTTTATAATTTTCAATGCTATGAATTTTAGTCTTGATTATGTTGTGGCAGAACCATCAGAAAATATGATAGAATCATATGAGTTGATAAGGGATGAGATAAATGAAGGAAATATTATTGTTCCTTCTGATAAAAACAACAGGATGAGGTTTTTTACAACACTTGAAACGTTTCCTGAAGATGATAAGGAAAATGATGTTGTAGAACAGATATATTTTTCAAGTGTTCTTGAAAGGACTGATGAGCTTTTTTTAAAGAATAAAATTGAATATGTGTATATAAGCGATGATATGATTTCCAGTATTTGGGATGATGAGATTAAAGGTTTGCGAACGCATTTGAATAATGAAGAGTATTTTGAAAAAGTTCTTGAATCAGATGATTTTAAAGTGTATCGTTATAAAGGTTAACTATATTTAAAAATGTATGATGTTGACTTTTTAAAAATAAATTACTTCAAGACTATATCATCACTCATTTTGTTTTAAGTTTCAATATTTGACAGAATTAGTCTAGCCAAATTTCTGGTTTTTCTGCAAGGCAATATAAAAATATAACAATCTTATTCACCTACTGAATTTTAATTAATTTTATAAAAAACAGTTTATTACACTTTTTATATGGCAGATGGAGATTCTGATAACGGAAACAGTATTCAAGCAGATGTAAATCACGAAGATACTGTAAATTATAGATCACAAGAAACAATAGATTCCTTGGCTGAAAGTGATGAAGCAAACATTTTGCCAGTTGATTCTTTTCAATCAGAAAACATGAATAGAAGTTATGGGTTGCAAGATATCTTAAATAGTTATGAAGGAAAAGAAAAGTTATTGGAAAACATGATGATGGAATATTCAAGAAAAATACAGGAGGCAGCCCTTTTGGGTGCTTATTCTCTTCTTATTGCAGCTAGTATTTATGAACAGTTACCTGATGAAAATAATCCTCTTAATCCAAAGGAAGAAACAAATTATGTTCAAGATTCCTATAATGGAGCAGAAAACTCTCTTCGTGTAATATATCCTAATGAACAAGAAGATTATAAAGAAGCTGCTTAAAGATTATTTTTTCTTCAATTTTTTCTCTAATATTTTTTCTTCTTTTTCTTCTACCATAAAAAGACTATATAATGTAGGTAACAAAATAATAGCTCCTATTAGAATTATAAAATACCAATAAGGCTGTGCAAACCAGAAGTTCGTAGCAACTACCAGCCCTATACCTATTCCGATTAACAATTTCCCTGTTGTCATCAGAATAAAATGAAGTACAGACATTTCTTTTTTTAAAAGCTTCTTTCTTTTCATATCTATTTATAGTGTATTTCATTTTTAAAGTTTATTAATAAATAGCCGGTGACATAAATTAAAATATTTTATATGGCGCAGGATAATTAAACACTTATTGTTTAACTATTACAATATTTGAGCACATCTATAAAAATGAGTAACTTAATTTCTCAGTTTTCTGCAAGACAATATAAAAATTTATGCCATTGAACTAA
>JBNJGI010000034.1:0-4366 GCA_051819685.1 Nanobdellota archaeon
TATGACAAAGAATCCTACGAAGAAATAATTTGGGATGCTTTAGAAGATTCTATGGAATTATCTGAAGAAACAAAAAAAAGAATCAAACTAGCTGAAGAAAATATTAAAGCAGGAAGAGTTTATTCTCTTGAAGATGTTAAAAAAGAATTAGAAATATAAAATGTTTGATCTTTTTTTTACAGCCGAATCTAAGAAATTCCTAAAGAAATTAAATGAACATGATTCTAAAAGAATTATTTCTACATTAGAAAGATGTAGAATCAGACCACATTCTCACGTTAAAAAATTAGTTTCGTCCCCATATTTTAGATTACGAGTCGGAGACTATAGAGTAATTCTTGACATTAAAACAGGTAAACTTTTAATTATTGTTGTTGAGATAGGTCATATAAAAAATATTTACAAATCATAAAAATCAAAGATTTTTAGGATGCCAAAAATATTTTATTTTTGAGCATAACGGGGTTAAAATAAAACTCTGCGGGTTTCGGCTTCGCCGACCGTTGCACTAACCCTTGGTCTCTTCGAGACAGACATAATAGCAGTGCATGTTTGTTGCAATCACAAAACGGTGCTAGAAGCAATGTTTTCATTCCTTAAATAATATTTTAAAAAAAAGAAAGTATTTTGATAATAACGAAATTATATAAGGGAATTTTCTCTTTTTTATTATTAAAAGATAACTAAATTTTATATACTAAAGATCATTATATGTTCTTATGTTAAATTAAATAGGAGGTTGAAAAACATGGGAAAAAAAATAATGTTATTTTTAGTGGCAGTATTAGCTCTTTTTCTCGGGGGTTGTACAGCTGAACAAACACCGGGCGAAGTTATTGTTGATAACTATCCGGAAGTTGAAACCGAAAAAGGAAGAATGATTATTAGTATGACTGACGCAGCAGCAGACATGGAATCTGTAAGTGAGATTAGAATGACTACAAGTAATGTAAAAGCACATAGTGAAACAGAAGGATGGGTTACTATTGATAATGAACAAAGAACTTATAATCTTTTAGAACTTGATGCTCAGAATAGAGCAGAACTTATGGCAGATTCTGAATTAAATGCCGGAAATTATACACAAATAAGGTTTTATATCGAAGAGGTTATTATTGTTGATTCAGAGGGAGAACAGGAAGCAAAAGTGCCATCAAATACATATAAAGTGAATATTGAATCTGATGTGAATGCAAATAAGACTACAGCTATTGAGTTTGATATAATTGCAGATGAATCACTTCATATTACAGGGAATGGTAAGTATATAATGGCACCAGTTGCTGAAGTTGAAACAAAAACAGATGCAAATGTTACTGTGAGACAAGATGGTAATGTAGAAGTTATGTCAGGTCGAACGATAGCAAAAACAAAAGTAGGAATGAATGCTGAAGGAAAAGTAGATGTCGGATTAAAAATTCCAGCGAATGCAAGGTTAAAGATTGAATCGGGAATATTAGGATCAGATATTTCTTCTTCTGAAGAAAGTAATAATGAATCAACTACTGCTTCAGCTAAAGGTAAGGTTATTGTAGGTATAACTGATGCTGCTGCAGATATGGGTTCAGTGAATGAAGTTACCATAACTGTGGACGAGGTTATGTTATATAGCCAATCTAGAGGATGGGTAGAAATATCAGATGATGAGATGACATATAATCTTTTAGAGCTTAAATCAGATAACAAGATTGAACTTACTGCAGAGACGGAAGTAGAGTCAGATAATTACACACAAGTAAGGCTGGATGTTAAGAAGACAGTGGTTACTGATGAAGATGGTGAACATGAAGCAATGCTTCCTTCAGGTACTTTAAGAATTATGTCAGATTTTGAAGTTGAGTCAAATTCGGAAACATCAATTGTTTTTGATTTTGTAGCTGATAATTCATTGCACATGACCGGTAACGGTATGTATATTATGGCACCAGTTGTAGATTTGGAAATAAGAGAAAATACTAATGTCGAAGTTGAGGGAAATAATGAAATGAGAATTACTGGTGGAAGCGTATCTCGAGCTCATGCAGAAACTGATTTTAATATAGATTCAATGACAGAAAAAGCAATTAATATGAATTAATGGAGGTATAAATGGCAGTTGAAATAATTACGGTAGGAATTATAAATCTTGTAGCAGGAATATTGATTCTTGCGATTAAAGGAAGTCTTCGATTTATAGTAGGGGGATATCTTTTACTTACAGGACTTGTAATGCTTTTGCCTGCATTATTGTAGGTATATTTTTTTTAAAAAATTAATAAATAAAACTAGAATAAAATTTATTATTCTATTTTTTTGAATTGTTCTTTTTTAGCTCCACATATAGGGCAAACATCAGGGGCGTTATTTTCTACTGTATTTCCACAGATTTCACATACATATAGTTCTTTTTGCTCTAAGTCTTTTCCTGATTTTGCTGAGTCTAGTGCTTTCTTGTAGAGATTTGAATGTATTTCTTCTACTTTGTTTGCGTAATTAAATGATTTTTGTGCTTCTGGTTGTTCTTCTTCTTTTGCTTGTTCTATCATTGGAGGATACATGTTTTCATATTCAAAAGTTTCCCCTTCAAGTGCAGATTTAATGTTTTCTTCTGTTGTTTTTATTTCTCCTAAAGCTTTTAGATGATTTAAAGCGTGTACTGTTTCAGCTTCTGCAGCTGCTCTGAATAGTTTTGCTATTTGTTTGTATCCATCTTCTTCTGCTTTTCTTGAGAATGATGTGTACTTCCTGTTTGCTTGGCTTTCGCCTTCAAATGCTTTTTGTAGATTTTTTTTTGTTTCCATTTTTCTATAATTCTATTTAATCATTTTATATAGTTTATGAAATATTAGGTTTTATTAAAAGTAAAATTTATTATTTTTTATATACCATTTTTCCACAAAACTTTTAAGTTAATTTATATACAACCTTTATATAGATTAATTAAATTAATTAAAAGGTGAAATTATGGAAGAAAACAATTCTGAAGAAACAAAACAGATGAACCTTGGAGACAAGATTGTTCTTAAGGGATTCAATGAAGAAGCTGGTTCTAATATGATTATTGTTAAGAAGATTGTAGGAAATCATGTTAAGAAGATTATGGATAGCAACGATTCTTTTAAGAATATTGAAATTAGTTTAAAAAAGGTACATGCGCATGAAGAAAATGGGAAGAAAGAAGGAAAAAACGAATTACATGTAAAAGTTGAAGCTGATAAGATGTATAATTCAGAAGTTGTTGATTTCAATCTTTTTGTAGCTGTAGATAAGGCAATGAAAAAAATTTTTTCTGAAATGAAACTATGAAAAAAGGAAGTAATGATAAAAGAGGCTTCAAAACAAAGAAGTCTTCTATTTTTTTTGTAATTCCTGCTTATAATGAAGGATTTATGATTAAGAATGTCCTTAAAAAACTTGTTTCTGAAAATTATAGGAATATTATTGTTGTTGATGATGGTTCTGAAGATGATACTTTTGAGAATGCATCTGAAATCAAGGATGTCAAGGTTTTAAAGCATCCTATAAATAGAGGTCAAGGAGCTGCTTTGAGGACTGGTATTGAATATTGTCTTGAGAGTAAAAAATGTAAGTTTATTGTTACTTTTGATTCTGACGGACAGCATAGAATTGAAGATTTGCCTAAATTTATCAGGAATCTTGAAGATAATAGGGCGGATGTTGTTTTAGGATCAAGATTTTTAATTTCTAGAACTAAAAGACTTGTTCCTTTTAAGAAAAGAGTTGTTTTGAAAGCAGGCACTTTAGTTACGAGGATTGTTTCAGATATCAAGTTAACCGATACACATAATGGTTATAGGGCTATGAATAGGAAAGCTGCAGAAAGAATAGATATTTCTTTGGATGGGTTTGAACATGCTTCTGAAATTTTGGATGAGATTAAGAAGAAAAGACTTCGTTATAAAGAGGTCCCTGTTAGTATTGATTATACTGATTATTCTAAGCAGAAAGGACAGAAGATTTCTAATGCTATTAAGATTCTTTTAAAGATAATTTTTAGGTAAAAATATAAATAAGTTTAATTTAATTGGTTTAAAATGAGTTTTATTAATGTGTTTTTTGTTGTATTGTCGGTTTTTGTGATAGTTTATCTTATTAATGTTATTGCTTCTAAGAAAAGGACTAGTTTTCTTTTTGAGTTCTTTTTTTTGATTGTTTATGCCTTTGTGGCCTTTATTTTCCTTTTCCCAGGATTTTTAGATTGGTTGGAGAATTTTCTCGGGATAAGTTCAGCTATTAATTTCTTCCTTTATTTGGCGATTTTTGTTATTTTGTTTATTTTGCTTAAGTTTTATCGTAAGATGGAAGAGCAAAGGAAGGAAATTACTAAATTAGCAAGAGAAATCGCTAAGAGGAAGTGATATGGATT
>JBNJGI010000035.1:0-4048 GCA_051819685.1 Nanobdellota archaeon
ATTGCCACCGCTTTGGCAGCGCTGCCCGTGCCGGAGTCCCGTATGTTCCGAGGAATGAGCACGCCCCTGAAAAAGGCCTCTTCCAGTAACGACGGGAACACAAACAGGGTCAGGGGGAGCAGGAGTGCCGTCTTTGAGGCCATGGGCGCCACATTCAACAAACCGGTGCTGAATCCGACTAGTGAAGCAGGATCTTCTTCTATGTGTATTCTTGTCAAATCTATTTCCTTACCTGATGGTAATTTTATTTTACCTCCAGAACATATTGGCATTTCATATTGGGTTATCTGATAATTTTTTGCTAAGTCCGGATAAAAATATGATTTTCTTGAGAAAATTACTTTTTCTGCTATTTTTGAATTCAGTGCTTTACCTAGAAGTATTGCATTTTTTATTACCTGGATATTAGGGACTGGTTTTGCTCCAGGGTGGCCTAAACATATAGGACAGGTGTTAGAGTTTGGTTTATCAGGGGGTGTGTTAGGACAGTTACAGAAAAGTTTAGATTTTGTATTTATACCTATATGAATTTCAAGTCCTATTACTATATCTGTGCTAAATTTAGACATTTTCTCTTCCACCTTTAAGCTTATCCATCAAATTTGAGAGCATAAATATTTTATCTTCATTATCATGATCAGCAGTAATCATAATTCCGGAAGGATTTTTTTCTTTGAATACAGGATAGCTTAAATGAGGCATTCCTGCAAGATTCGGGCCTACTGTAAGAAGATCTGCCATGTAATGGTCTATCGGTTTAAGTTTTTCTATTTCTTCGAATTTCTGAGGTAGAAAAGGCATTGTTGGTGATATTATTATATCATATTTTTCAAAAAGTTTCTTGTATTCTTTTATTATTTTAGCTCTTGCTTTTGCAGCTTTTATATAATATGCATCTCTGTAACCAGCCATTCTTGTAAATGTTCCTAACATTATTCTTCTTTTTGCTTCTTTTCCGAAAGATTCACTCCTTATTCTTTTGAAATAATCTGAAAAGTATTCATTTGGTTTTATATCTTGTTTCCCATATCTCAATCCTGTAAGACATGAAAGATTAGTCGAGGCTTCACTCATTGCTATGACATAATATGCTGAAAGACCATATTCTTCAAGAAAAGGAAGACTTATTTCTTCTGTTTTTATGCCGAAAGATTCAATTTCTTCTATCTTACTCTTTACTGTTTTTTTGATTTCAGGTTTTATTTTTTCTGAGAATCCTTCTTTTAATACTCCTATCTTAAAACCTTTCACTCTTTCCATATCTTCAAGATCATTTTGTTCCATATGAAATCCGAATTCCTGTTTGCTTGTGGAATCTTTTTCATCCTTTCCAGATATTTTTTCAAATATTTGCATTACATCTTTTGTATTGTTTCCCATAACTCCTATTTTATCTAAAGAATTAGCATAAGATATTAACCCATATCTACTTACTTTTCCGTATGTAGGACATAGTCCTATTACTCCACAGAAGCTTGCAGGAGCTTCAATACTTCCTCCTGTGCTTTCAGCTATAGAAATATGAGGTATACCTTCTTTTTCCAGAAGAGCTGTTGCTACACCACATCCTCCACTACTTCCTCCTGCTGAAGCATTTTTATCTAAAGGATTTTTTGGTATAGGAATATTGATTCCTGTGTTAACGCTGAAACTTCCAAATCCAAATTCATCTTGTATTGTCTTTCCAAGTATTATGGCTCCAGCTTCTTTTAATCTTTTTATTATTGTAGCATCGAATTTGGGTTTATATCCTTCTAGTATTTTGCTTGATGATTTAGTTTCTATATCTTTTATACAAAGACAATCTTTTACTGTTATAAAAAGTCCAGCTAATGGTAGCTTTTTTCCTTGGTTAATTTTATTTTTTATCTGTTTTGCTTGTTGTTTTGCTAATTCTTCTGTTATTACACTCATAAAAGTATATTCTTCGTTTAATGTTTTTAGTTTATTAATAGTCTCTTTTGTGAATTCTTCTATATCTATATTTCCATTATTGACTAGATTGATATGATTTTTTGCGCTCATTTTATAACTTTAGGTCCTTTTATATATCCTTCATAAGTTTGTTTTACATTAGATAAAGCTTCTTCTTGTGTCAAACAATTTTCAGGTTCTATATTATCATTATTGGTGTGGTTTTTAAGCTTTATAGGATGGAATGCAGGCTCTTCTTGTATGTCTGCGTTTTGTATATTGCTGAAATGTTCAAGTGTTTCTTTGAATTCTTTTTTGAATTCTTTTACTTCATCTTCAGTCAGCACTAGTCTTGAATTTTCAGCTATCTGTTTTACAAGTTCTTCGTTTATATCCATGTTTAGAGAAATTTGCTTTTTTCTTAAAAATGTTTTGTTACAGGAGCATATAAAATTAAATGAGTGATGATATTGACTTGAGGTAGTTTTAAATTTGTGGTAAGGATTGAATAATTGTTCGGAATATAAATCATTTTTATAGATGTCTCATTCCAGTTTATCCATAAAAAAATTATTTTATGTGCTTTTTAGTCATAAAATATATAAAATAATCATTATATCCTTATAGATATGATGTTCAAGATAACTATTATAAAGAGAGATATTCCTGAATCTGAAAATATTAACGAAAAATTGATGTGGTTAGGAGGTAGTTTAGGGCTTTTTGGTATAAGGGATAAAGATAAAAGCTGTTTCAGGATTTTTATTGAGCTTTTAAAGCAGTCGAGAAGAGGTGTGCCTATATCTTCAGATAATATTGCAGAAAACTTGAATCTTTCAAGAGGTACTGTTATACATCATATAAATAGGATGATTGAGTCAGGGATAATAATTTCTAAGAATAATAGATATTATTTAAGGATTTCATCCCTTTCAAGTCTTGTTGATAAGGTAAAAGAGGATATTGAGAAGCAGCTTGATGAAATTAAAGATGTTGCAAAAGATATAGATAATGCTCTTGAAATATAATAACTTTTTGAAAGGAAGTATTAAAAATAATTCTGAATTCTCTTTTCATTAATATGAGAGAGTTTCAAAATAATAGAACTGACAGTATTGGTATATATCCTGAATTTATTGCTTTATGTGATTGGTTTAAGGGAAATATAGGTATACCTGATAAGGTTTTTTACCCTTTCTGTGGTTCTGATTTAAGTCTGAAAAATGTTTTTGATAATGTTCATTATTTAGATAATAATCCGGAAATAATAGATATTCTTAAAAGAAATGGTAATCAAGCTTATTTTGATGATATAAGAAATTTCAATTCAGATGGTTATGATCTTATTATTATGAAAGCTCCGGTTTTGTTCAGAGATGATCTTAAATATATTACTCGACATCTAAAAGATGGTGATTATATAATAGCTGATGATTGTAATGGACCTGCTTGTTGGTTGTTTGAACAAAAAAATAAATATGAAATGTTAGCTGCTATCTATAATGTTGATAAAGATATAACAGAAATTCCAGTTACTGAAAATATAGAGGAAATTATTAATAAATTTGAATCTAAAAATATAAAATCAGAACATCTTAGAAGGATTGAACAGCACAGAATTAATAATTATCAGAATCATTATCTTTTTCATAATATTTGAATTTAATTGCATTCAAAGTTATATTCAGTTCCATAATCAAGTGATTTTTCAATTCCAATATTATCAGTGTAATTTATTTTTATATTTAGAGGATAATATTTTCTTCCATGACAATTTATTAAAGAACTGAAATTGAAGTTGTTGGTATTATGTTTTTTTAGAGTTATATTATGTTGAAGTATGTGAAATTTATCAGATGTGTCTGAAAGAGTTATGTTAGTTATGGTTATGGTATAGGGGAGATTGTTCTTTATTTTAATGAATGATACATTTCCTACCATTCCATCTTTAATACCTATTTCTGCTTCATTCCATAAAGACGGATTGTTTTTTTCTTTGTCAGCTACGAATTCCCTGAGATTTTCGTTTGTAGAAATTATTAAAAGTGTTATTATAATAACCATTGCAAGTATTATAAGGTATTCTACTGATGTTTGAGTTTTCTTCATATTTATTGTTTATGTCTTTTTATAT
>JBNJGI010000036.1:0-3967 GCA_051819685.1 Nanobdellota archaeon
TCTTAAAAAAGAATCTGAAAAGAAAAAAGGTGTGGAAAAACTCATAAATGAAATGAAAGGTATGCCTGCACTTATTTTTACTGAACAGAATCCTTTTACTTTATTCAAAGAACTCAAGAAAAATAAATCGACAGCCCCTGCGAAAGCAGGACAGGAAGCTCCAAAAGATATAGTTATTCCTGCAGGACCAACACCTTTTGCACCAGGACCAATTATTGGAGAACTTGGAGCTTTAGGTATAAAATCAGGCGTTGAATCAGGAAAAGTAGCTATTAAAGAAGATAGTACAGTAGCTAAAGAAGGAGATAAAATAAGCTCATCATTAGCTGGTATATTAAGTAGACTTGGAATCCAACCTATGGAAGTTGGTCTTGACTTAAGAGCTGTTTATGATAATGGAGTTATATATTCAAAAGATATCCTTGATGTAGATGAAGAAGAAATAAAGAAAAATGCAGAGATTTTTGCATCAGAAGCGTTCAACTTAGCTATGAATGCGGATATCATTGTCAAGGAAACAATTGAACCAAAAATGGTTAAAGCAGTTTCCGATGCAAGAGCATTAGCTCTTGAACTTAATATTTTCACTGACGACAATGCCAGTGATATATTAACAAAAGCAGAAATGCAGGCTAAAAGCCTGGATAATTCAATAGAATATTAGAGGGAAATAAAAATGGAATATGTATATGCAGCACTATTAATCCACAAAGCAGGTGGAAAAGTAGACGAGAGTACTGTAACAAAAGTACTTGAAGCGGCCGGTGTAGAAGTAGACCAGGCCAAAGTGAAAGCTTTAATAGCATCCTTAGAAGGCGTTGACATCGAAGAGGCTATCAGTAAAGCAGCAGTAACAGCACCAACAGCAAGCGCTCCAGCTTCATCTGATTCAGGTGAAAATAAGGAAGAAGAGAAAAAGGAAGAAGAAGAGAAAAAGGAAGAGAAAGAAGATAAAGGAGAAGAAGCTGCAGCAGGTCTTGGTGCCTTGTTTGGATAAATAAATAATTTTTTTTTTATTTAATATAATTTAAATCAGATGCTCTATGACAGAAGAAACAAATGAAAATAAGGAAGTAGAAAATAAAGAGAAGAAAAATCCTGATACTAATGATGATTCTTCTGAAAAGAATGAGTTAAAAGAACCTACTATATCAAAAGAAGAATTTCTTAAAATAAAAAAAGAAGTTTCTGAAACTGGACGTAAGAAAGAACAGTTTTATGAAATAAGAAGCATTATTTCTGATCAGATAAAGATATTATTTGACCGTCTGAAAGAGATGAAAACAAAAAGAGATGAATGTACAGGAAAAGTTCAAAATCTTAAAAACGAAAGAGAAGATATCAATAAAAAAATAAAAGAATTAATCGATAAAATAAAAAATGTTAGCGATGATTCTGGAAAAAAAATCAATATTCCAATGTTACAAAAAGAAATTAAAAAACTTAATTTCAAGATTGAAACAGTCCCTATGTCTCCTAAAGATGAAGAAAAGACTATGAAGATTATCAATGATAAACAAAAATTGTTAGATGAATCAGAAAAGGAAAAAGAAGAGAAAAAAGAGAGTTCTGAACTAAGTAAAGAAATTGATGATCTTAAGAAAAAATCTAATGAAATTCATGATGAAGTTCAGAAAATAGCAAATGAATCCCAAAAAATGCATGAGAATATGATTGAAGCTTCAAGAGATATAAAATATCTTAAGATTAAAGAGAAGGAAATCCATAATTTATTCACTAAATTTAAAGAAGAATATAAAGAAAAAAGAAAATTATTTACAAAGAATAAAAAATTCTATCTAAGCAACATTTCAAAATCTAAGCAAACGTCTAAAGCTTCTGATAAAGAAGTTATGAAAAAAGTGGAAGAGAACATACAAGATAAAATTAAGAAAGGAAAAAAGATAACTACTGAAGATCTCCTTTCAATGACAGATAATTAATTTTTATATATAGGGTCTGTATCTTTAGGATTTTTAAACTTATTAAGATAAGGAATTATTTTTTCTTTCATCTCATTTTTATATTCGTCTTTTATATCTAACAAATCTATTTCTTTTTCCCAATCTATATCTTCATCAAGTTTTATAATTTCACTAATAAAATCTCTATCATTATCTTCAATTAACTTTTTGATTATTCTTGATTTTTTTGTACCAAATTGTTTAGTAGCAGGATATTTTGTAATCGCATTAACTCCTGCTCTTATCATCATTCCTGTTTCTTCACTCCTTCTTAAATTTGTTCCGCCAATTATTTCTAATTCAGGAAACCTTATTCTTATATTAGAAATCCATTTCAAAAAAAGATCATGATCAGGACCTTCTTCAATCGGACCATCCCTTATTGGCTTAAGAGCATATAATGTGATTCTGTCAAGATTGTTTCGTTCTATAAAATCAAACCATTTACTAATATCTTTTTCTTTATCGCCAAGTCCAACTATCATAGCTGCACTTGTTTTAAAGCCAAGAGATTTAGCATTTTTTAACATCTCTTCATATGGTTCTATTGGTTTGTCCGGACACATATAATTATGTAATTCTTTTACTGGTGTCTCAATTGAAGCACAGATACCTTCAATGTAAGGTTTAACTTTTTCCATTTGTTCATAGGACAGTTCTCCTAAATTCAACCATATTTTTTTACCATAGATTTTTGAGATTAATTTAATAAATTCATAAAGATCTTCAAAAGGCATTATATCATATCCACCAGTAAGAAATTCAATTCTCCAATTAAATTTTTTACAGAATAGAGCCTCAAGCAAAGCTGATCCTTTTGACCTTACTGCATTTTCAGGATGTTTTTTTTTATGAGATTCTTTAGAACGATAACAGAATCTACATGAAGCTCTTGAACAATGCCAACTTAAAAAAATACATCTTCCATACCAAATTTTACCGTTAAAATTCTTGAGATATACTTTATTTGCTTTTTCAATTAGTTGTTTTGTTGCTTCTTTTAATTTTATTTTATCATGATGTATAAATTTGCTTGAATCGTATGCCATATTACTAAGAAAAAATAATAGTTTTTAAATTATTTGATATATACTTCATACCATTTAGCCCTTGTATAATCTTCAGATGACATGCTTACTCTTACATAATACCAGCCGGGCTCATAATCATAAGGATTTAATCTAAAATGTTTATTAATCCTTTCATTTACATCCAGATCTAAAGGTCCTATTTTATCCCATGTTGAAAGTTCAGGAATACTTATAGTCAATCTTAGGTTTTCTATATCCTCATCTCCATCATTTACTAGATTTATTCTTAAATCATCAAGGTTTTCTGCTTTCTGATGATCAATCATAAAGAAATCAAAGTTTCTTATAGCTATTGAAAGATCCTTATCATCTTCTTTTTCAATCACTTCTATTAAAAATAATTTTCTATTGTTATTTTCATCTTTTTCAGTATAAGCATCATTATCATCTACATTTATCCTGACTTCATATGTTCCTTCATTTAACTTTTCACCAGTTTGAATACATTCTCTGTTTCCATGACTATCAAATCTTGAATTAAGGCTTATTTTTTTATTAAGAAAAGTTAAGGTCATGTTCGCTTTTATTATTTGGCTTGAACCATTTGCATAATTATTGAAACAAAGTTCAATTTTTTCATCTTCATAATATGATTCTTTTAAAAGATTAGAGAAAAGATCTAATTTGTAAGGATTTGTTTCATCATCGTCCATCAGATTATCACATCCTGGATCATCTAAATCAATGTAATTGTCATTGTCATTATCAATTCCATCGGAACATTCTGTACGGCCTGGAGTGAAGGAATCTTCTGTGTCATCTGAAGGATTAGAGCAATCTGGATCATCTAAATCGATGTAATTGTCATTGTCGTTATCGATTCCATCAGAACATTCTGTACGGCCTGGAGTGAAGGAATCTTCTGTGTCATCCGAAGGATTAGAGCAATCTGGATCATCTAAATCTATATAA
>JBNJGI010000037.1:0-3598 GCA_051819685.1 Nanobdellota archaeon
GCATGATGTTAACCAGAATGACGAATTTAGTACAGAGGAAATAATTAAGAAATTTGATGAACATATTACTGGCAAAGAAAAGATGATAATTTTAAGTGGAGCGGAAATAACTGTGAGGAAAGATCTATTTTATCTTTTGGAAAATATTAAAAAAAGAAATAATCATGCTCAAGTTTTTCTACCTAGTAATGGGAGGATGTTCTATTATAAAAATTATGTAAAAAAACTAAAGGATTTGGGCATACATGATTTGAAAGTTACAGTATCAATTCTGGGTAATAATGCGGAAACACATGAAAGTGTGACTTTAGTTAAGAATAGCTTTAAGCAAAGTTATGAAGGAATAAAAAATCTTTTAAGATATTTGGATAATGTAAATATAAATGTAACAATTCTCAAGAAAAACTATAAGGAACTCCCCAATATTTGTAAAACTTTTTTACCGATGGGAATAAGGTCTATCCAACTTGCAATTGTTGAGCCTAATGGAAAGGCAGCTAAAAATTTTAAGGGAATGATTCCTAAAATCAGTGAATTAAGACCATATATCTTAAAATCTCTTAAAGTTGGAGAGGGTAAAGTTAAGACAAAAAACATACCACCTTGTGTTTTAGGTATTTATAAGGATTTAAGATACTTTGAGACTCAAAGTCATTTGAAAGAAAAACCTTCAAAATGCAATTTATGTGAGTATTGCGATGAATGTTCTGGTTTTTGGAGAGAATATTTTAGGATATACGGGGAAGATGAGATTAGGCCTATCAGGAAGGTTAAAAATGGTTAGGATAGATATTCAACTAACTAATAAATGCAATTGTAAGTGCCCATTTTGTGTTACTTATTATAGTCCAAATATATCTACTAATACTAAGGAGCTTGTAAATATTATTAAATCCAGCATAAATTCGAATAATCCTGAGATTATTGGATTAACCGGGGGTGAACCTACTTTAAGGGAAGATTTATGTGAAATTATTGATGCAATCAGGAAATGTTCGCCTTCAGTTCATATCTCCCTTTTTACTAATGGAATAAAACTCCATAGTTTTGCGCAAGTAAAAGAACTTGAACAAATTGATAGCTATGTGATATCTATTCATGGCGCTAAAAAGGAAACACATGATACTATAACAGATGTACCTGGAAGTTTTGAAATGGCTAATAAAACCGCCCGAAATGCTTTATCAATAGGCAAAGAAGTTTCTTTTTATTATGTGATAACATCTACAAATTATGCTGAAATAGTTAGTTTTTCGAGAATGATTATTAATCAGTTCAGTGGCAAACGAAGTGTAATTTACTCATTTCCATATATTGAGGGTAAGGCCAAAGATAATCTTGAAATCATTCCAAAACTTTCTTTATTTTCGAGTTTTATTGAAAATGCAGCAAGTCTGTGTGAAGATTCAGAAATTGAATTTGATATTTCTAATTGTGGTTTTTTCCCCCCTTGTGTTGTGAATAGCGAAAATCTAAGAAAAATAATTTTAAGAGCAATTATGGATAGTAAATTTGCACCTATAAAACATAAATCTGAAAAAGAGGATGAAGATTTCATCCTATCGAAAAATAATGAAACAAGCGAAAGATTTTTACAGACCGCAAAATGCGAAAAGTGTAAATATAAAAATTTTTGCCCGGGATTGTGGAAAGAATATTTTAATCTTTATGGGGATGATGAGATAATGGCTGTAAATGATACAGAAGTGCAAAAAAGTATACATATCTTACAGATTACAAAAGACTGTAACCAAGATTGCTTTTATTGTTGTAGAGACAGGAGCATTAGAGAGAATAGTTTGAATGAAATAAGGTCCAACATAGAAAGCCTTGATAATACGGAGCAAATAATAATAACTGGTGGTGAGCCTACTCTTAGAAAGGACCTTCCACAGATTATCAATGCGAGCAAGAAGAAAGTTCATCAAGTTCATTTACAGACTAATGGTATTAAGCTATCTGATGTTGAATATTGTAAAGAAATTGTGCAAAGTGGTGTTGATTCTGTTTTGGTGGCACTTCCAACGTTTGATAATTATGTTTGTGAAAATATTACGAGGACTAAGGATATACTTAAAAAGAAAATTGAAGGTCTTAAGAATCTGGCAAAATATATTGATTTAAAGACAGGTGTAGTTTTTGTTCCTACAAGATTTAATTATAAGGAATTTCCTGATTATGTAAAAAATATTGCAAAAATTTCAAGAGATATCTATATACAATTAAGTTATACAATACTTTATGAAGGTAAAGATAAGAAAAATCAAATGGTATGTTATTCTGAACTAAAGGATTTTGTGGAAAAAGGAGCTAAAATTTGTAAAGAAAAAAATATGGAGTTAAGAATTGACGGTATACCTCTTTGTTTCATCCCTAATCTAACTGATCTTGCATCTGATTTAAAAACAAGGAAATATGAATTTACTGAAGATTTTATTGATGAAAATCGCAAGATTTATGATTCAGATAATTATGAGGGTAAAGAGCATATAAAAACTGGCGAGTGTAAAAAATGTAGGTTTAATAATGTATGTAAAGGCGTATATGCACATTATTCAGATGTTTTTGGAACTAATGAAATAAAGCATTTATAAGTTATTTTAGTTTATTGAAAATCTCGAGTGGGATTTGAAGTGGAGCTAATAACCTCCATTTTGTTATAAAAAAATATAATGTAGTTTAATACAATATAATACAATATAAAATGTTTTCATTGATAATCCCAACTTACAACGAAGAGAAAAATATTGGAAGGCTTTTAAGGGAGCTTAAAGTAGTACTCAATAAATTTGATTATGAAGTGATTGTCGTGGATGATAGTTCTGTTGATAATACTCAAAAAATTGTTTCTAGTTTAATAAAATATATGCCCCTCAGGTTGGTTAAAAGGAGAAAAAAAAGGGATTTGTCTTTATCTATTATTGAAGGCTTTAAAAAAGCAAGAGGAGATGTTATAGGCGTTATGGATGCAGATTTGAGTCATGGTCCTCTGGATCTTAAAAAAATTTTGAAAAAAAACCAAAATGGATATGATTTTGTAATCGGAAGTAGATTAATAAAAGGGGGCAGAGTACAATATTGGCCTCTTTATAGAAAATTTATTTCTTTTGTAGCAACATGCCTTATAAGGCCTATAACTAAAATAAAAGACCCCTTGTCTGGATTTTTTGTCTTTAATAAGGAAATTCTTGAAGGGGTTGAGCTCAATCCAATAGGTTATAAGATTGGTCTTGAATTATTAATTAAGGGTAAGTATAGTTATGTTACAGAGGTTCCGATTATTTTTAAAAATAGGGATAAAGGAAAAAGCAAAGCAGGTGTGATGAATCATTTAAAATACATCTTTCATATTATCAGGTTGTATAAGCATAAGTCTGGTGTTCACAAGTAGAATAAATTATATTTGATTATATCTTTATTTTTTATTTAAAAATTCGCGATTACTATTCTTTTTCACAACAAACCTTATAATCCATGCAACACTCTTGAAGTGAGCCCTCGCCAAATTGTTCATTTAATTTTTCACATTCATTTTTATTGTGCGCAGCATAACAGTTTGCCTTTTTTATATCCTCTGCACCAGAACTTTGCGTATTTA
>JBNJGI010000038.1:0-3516 GCA_051819685.1 Nanobdellota archaeon
ACCGGGATTAAAAGTTGTTTCATTTAGTCTAGGATTATAACTTCCATTGATTAAACAATCAGGATCATTTTCATCGATGTAATTGTCATTGTCGTTATCAATTCCATCTGCACAAGTTCCGTTCTTTTCTAATTTTTCATTAACATAAATTTCTCTATAAATTTGATCTGTATGAAATTTTTTATTAATGTTAGACATTTCAGGAGTGGCTTTCACATTCATTGTTATCCATCCTGCCGGAATATTATGAAAAGTATCATTTATTGAAGCGAATGTTGTTGAATCTTCTGTAGCTTTTACTTGATAAGAATCAGTATAAATATTATTACATTTTTCTGTTAATTTGCAATTTTTTATATTAATATCTATATTTGTTGGCACTGAAATTTTTTCATAGTTTTGTTTTGCAAAAACTGAAACTGTCTTGAATGAATATTCTAAATTGTCATCTTCAACTGGGTGAGCAGGATAAGTATCAAGATCTTTGATAATAGAATAATATTCATCTTGGGGTCTTTCTGGGAGAACATCGATAATGTTTTTCTCACTTACTTCTAATGAATTTTCGCATTGATTATCAACAACATCAGATTTGAACTTTATCTCATATTCTCCTTCTTTTTTAGGAATCCAATTAAAAGTAAATAATTTTGTATTATCTGCATATATGTCTGCATGTTTGGTTTTTATATATTCAATTGTTCCTGTATTTGTATTTTTTATCTGTAATTGAAGTCGAGTGCTTGCTTCAAAAAGTTCTTTTTTTGTAGAATTCCATTCTTCAGGAATATAATGTGGAGAAAAATTCTTTATTTGAAATGCACTTGCTGTTTCTACATCTAATTGTGATTCAATATCTATCTGTAATGGTTCATTTGCATATACTTTATTTTTTATTTCGGAATTTATAATAGGAGCTTTACAATCATTTGCTTTTTCGAGAACTAGTTGAGCGTTACCCTCTTTCCCAGTTCCATAATCTCCTTCCAGTAAAAACTTAGAAGGTAAATAACCTTTTTTATATAAATAAAAGGCGTAATTTGAAGGGTTTTCTGTTCCTCTTGCTTCGTATTTGATATGATTATCTAATCCTGAGTTTATATTTACATGATAATCATCTTTTACTTTTTCACATCTATTATCATTATTCTTACATTGAAAAAAATCATAATCTACATTTATTAAATCTTTTCCCGATTCATCTGATGTATATAAGTTATATATATTACCTGCAAAAGCTGAAGGTAAAATTATTATAAGCATAAACAAAAATATTTTTATTTTATTTTTCATTTTGATTATTAAAGCCCATTGTCTTTATCTATTTTAATTACCTGAGCTTATAATTGTACCTCCTTCAATATTTCCAAGACCACCTTCTTTTTCTTTTTGGTGCAAATCCCCTTCATCTTTATTTTTCAGAATACTGTAATCAAACCAATATGCACTTAACGATTCAATTGTTGCAAACAATTGACCTTTATCCAGTTTTTTTGTACCTTCAGGAGTTTCAACTTCGATAAACTGTCCATTCATTGGTGATTTATGACGAACTACATCTCCACTAAAATGCATTGCTGCTGAAAAAGTATCGTAAGTATTTTTTGTGGTTTCTCCTTTGTTTTTGGCTATAACTTGTTCCAAGTCTTGTAGACCACTTGCAGGAATAGCTGTTAAATAATTTCCTGTATGAATTGCTAAGTCGCCTGCTGTATCTAAACCTTTAAATAAACCATCGTTGATTACTTTCTTGGTAATTCCTCCTCCTACAACATCAGATGTAGATACAACACCACTAAACGATTTTTTTATTCCTCCACTAAAACTCCTTATACTTCCAAGTAAAACATTATCTTTTTTTGTACTTTCAACTCTATCCTGATATATGCCCATTCTACCACCTGTAAAAGTTCCGATAACACCATCTACTACTCCACCAGGTATATCCATAATTCCTTTTAATCTTCTTCCAGTTTTTTTTCCTGAAAAACCCAAATCAGATGTATTTTTCAAATCTTCAGTCCAATCTGAAAATTCTTTTTTTAATGCACTTCCATAATGTTCAGGATTGGAAGAAATTTCATTGTTTTTTTTATTTGTCTGAAAATTCCTTGTATCTGACTGTTTTAGATATTTTGATGTTTGTTCTTTTAATTTTGCTAGCAAGCCGCTTTTTTGTTCTTTTAATTCTCTTGGAGTTTTTCTTTCACTTACTAGTTCGGTGTCTTCTAAAGTATTTTTAAGATTGTCTGCTAAAATAGTTTCCATATCAGACATATTTGTTTCAGATAAGGGTTTATATCCAGAAAAATTAACAGCTTCTGTAGTAGATAAATCTAAATCATCAAGACTTTTATAATCAGAATACTCTATTGGAGAAATTTTTTCAAAATCCTGTTCTGCAGGATTTTTATAGTCATCAGATGAAACATTTTTCATATCAGATATGTTTTTTTCGTATAAAGAATTGTATTTTGAAGAGTTTACAACTTTCACATTAGATAAATTTAAATCTTTAAGACCTTTATAATCTGCAGGTATTGTATTTCTTTCCGAAGATGTTTTTTCAGATTTTGGAGAACTAGTTTTATTATCACTAACTTGTGCAATTCTGTCATTTTTTTTAAAAGTTTTATTTTTTTCTTCAGGTTGTGCTAAATTATTATTTACCATAAAGCCTAATAGCAAAAAAGATGCTGCAGCAGTTCTGATAAATCTGCTTGTATTACCTTTTTTTGTTTGTCTTTTATTAGAAACAGAATTATCACAAGAGTTTTGATAGAAATCTTCAACTTCTTGTAATATGTCTTCCTGACTTTTATATCTTGCACCTTTTCCTTGTTTCACTTCAAATATACGAGTTCCATCTTCCGATAATTTATAATTTAAGTTTTCAGTTAACACTTGACTTATATCATTTCTTCCTATTCCCAGATTTGTAATACCAAGTTTATCTTCAAGATGGGTTGATGCTCTGTCAAGAAAATTACCTTTTGTTGTATCCTGACTTTTTGATGTAAAATAAATATCTTTTTCACAATCAGAAATGTTGTAATGATTGTTTTCCAACAAACCCATTACTTCTGTTTTTTTTATGGATCCAGAATTACCGTCTCCTACAAAATTTTTAGTTTTGTAAAATTGTCCATTATTTAAAGAATATTTTATACCTAATTCATTAAGTTTATTCTCCATACTATTTGGTAAATTTCTGTATTCCATTTTATATAATTTACAATTTTACTATGTAAACTTATTCCTGATTTTGATAAGTATCTTTATGATATATTATACCTTGAACATCTTCTTGGTCAAAATAATTTTTTAACATAGCAGGAGACCATACATTTCCATCCTGATCTGTATTACCTAGATTATTTGATAGATTATCTACTATATTTTTCACTTGGTTTTCTTTTAAATATGTAACTTTCCCGTTTTCTGCTAAAGCGTTTGCTGTAGTATCTTTAAGCATATCTACAAGTTTTGATTCATCTTTTATATCAAAAGATGCCA
>JBNJGI010000039.1:0-3322 GCA_051819685.1 Nanobdellota archaeon
TTGTAGAATTGAGTGATATTTTGAACGAAAATTAAGTCCTTAGGTAAACTGGATTGAATTTGTGCTCTTGTAAGTTTTTTTACTGCTTACTGCAAATTAAAAAATCACTTTAAAGCAATATTATCATTTTATGTGCTTTTAATACTTGAGTGAATCGTCTGTAAATATCTGCTTAAATTTTTCTGCATCTTCACCTTCATATCCTACTTTACCTAAAGCTTTTTCAAAGGCCTTTATTGTCTTTTCCCTTCTTTTTCTTGTTATTTTGTTATAATAACCTTTTTCAAAGTAATTATTGGTCTGATCAAATATTACAGGCCTTATTTCTGCTAATCTACCAAGCACTGCAACTGAAGCTTTAGTTTTTCTAAGTATTGAATATATGTTTTCTGGTTTTTCCATTCTACCTCTTACGAATACAGGTAAATCTGTTTCTTTAGATATCCTATCAATCTCATTAGAATCAATTTCTGTTTCTTCTTCATTTTCAAGGAAATTTACTAAGATTCCACTAATAGTTTTCTGGATAGTTTTGTTTATTTTATATTCTGGTTTTATTGATAATATTAAGGGTTTATTTGTTGCCTTTTTTATTATTTCGAATTCATTTTTATCAGTAAATTCATAGCAAATAGCTTTTACATTATCATTTGCTTCTAGTTCTTTTACAAGTTTAGATGATTTGATATAAGCTATTATGAATGGATCTTCTTTAGTGAAATCTATATCTTTCTTATATTTTATTTCTTTGCTGAATACTGCAAAAGCACCAAAGTTTTTTAGCATGACCCTGAAAGGAGGTATATTGTATTCACTTGGGGCCATCGCAAGACTTCCTTTTATCTTATTTTCTATATTTCCTCTCTTTAGTTTGATTTCAACCATTCTCTAAAGCCTTTAAATTATCATTTATAAATTATTCGGTATTAAAAACTATATTTTTTAAAGGTTTTATGAAAGATATTTTATTTTTTTAAAAAGGAATTTAATAAATCTGATTTTGAAATGAAGTTGCTCATTTTTATTTATTAATAATTAAGTATCATCACTCATTTTGTTGCATTGGTTGTATGAAGTTAATTTTTTAAAGAATTAGCATTCGCATTCTTTAATGGCTTTCCATAAGAATAAAATAAGGCTTGACAGTGATGATCATGTAGATGGAGTCAGTTATGTGAAAGAAGGACTCAATCTTTGCAGGTTACCTAATGACCTTATTTGTATAGGATGTTGCGGTTTTGATTTCGCTAATAAAAAAGATGATAAGAACCTGTTTCTTGAAGCTATAGAAAGTAATTCTCAAGAGTTTCTGGATTCGAAGGATCTTGATGAATTCAAAAATAAGCATGAGCATTTCGACCTTAATGATTGTGGTTTGTGCAGGAAAGTGGTTTTTAAAGATTGTATTAAGAATAAGCGTTTGCCTGAAAATTTTGGGAAAAAAGAATTAGATCTTACCTGCCCTTTACATCCTGCTTTGAATAATGGAAAAGAAAAGAGGCAAGGTGAATGTGATTTTAATTTTATGTGTTTGACGCAAAGGAAATTCCTTTCTGAATGGAGTGATATTACTAAAAAAAAATTTTTGGATTTTGTATTGAAAAAAGATTGTGATTGGTTCACTTATTCTAAGAAAATGCATGATAATTCATTGCTTAAAGAATTTTATGAGTCTATTGAATGATCTAATTGCAGAACAATAGGGCAATGATCACTTCCTTTTATGTCATTTTTTATAGATGATTTTTTTACTTTGTTTTTTATTTCTTGGCTTACCAGAAAGTAATCGATCCGCCATCCAATATTTCTTTCTCTTGCATTGAATCTGTAACTCCACCATGTGTATTTACCAGAATCCTTGTCAAAAAGCCTGAATGTATCTATGTAACCTTTTTCTAGTAATGTGGTAAAGTCTTCTCTTTCTTCCGGAGTAAATCCTGCATTTTTTACATTATTTTTTGGATTTGCAAGGTCAATTTCTTTGTGTGCTACATTCATATCTCCACATATAACTAAAGGTTTTTTCTTTCTTAGATTTTCGCAGTATTTTATGAATTCATTATCAAATATTCTTCTTTCATCAAGTCTTAAAAGTCCTCTTTTAGAATTCGGTACATAGACATTAATCAAATAAAATCCTTTATATTCAAGTGTTATCAGTCTTCCTTCTTTATCGAATTTCTCTTTACCCATGCCTTTCGTTATTTTTATAGGTTCTTTTTTATATAAGACTGCTGTTCCGCTATATCCTTTTTTTTCAGCTCCATTCCATATAGATTTGTAGCCTTTAAGCGATCCTAATTGTCTTATATTTTCAGGAACATCATCGTCATGTATTTTTATTTCCTGAAAACAATAGATGTCTGCTTCATCTTTATTTATGAATTCTGCTATTCCATTCCTCATAGCTGCTCTTATTCCATTTACATTCCATGATACTAATCGCATAAATTTATTATTGAATTTCCATTTAAAAGGTTTATTAAATTTTAGTCAACGACATAAGATTGTTATATTTTTATATTGCCTTGCAGAAAACCCAGAAATTTGGCTAGAATAATTCTGTTAAATATTAACAATTATAATAAAATGAGTGATGATATTGCCTTGAAGTAGTTTTGAATTTGCGGTAAGGAGTGAAACGACTTACAGGAGCGCAAATTCAATCAAGTTCGCCCGGAGGAACGAACATTTGTTCGCAACATCACTCATTTTTATAGATGTGCTTAAATTTCGCAATAGTTAAACCATTAGCGTTTAATTATTATGCGCAATATAAAATACTTTTTATTTATGTCGTCTACTATTTTAGTCAACGTGTGCTAAACCATAATTTTTGCATCAAGGCAGTATCATCACTTTTTATGTGCAACACACCAAAAATTATTTAAATATACTTTAAAATAGTTACATTAATGAGTGAAATTCCTAAAATAAAGAAAAAGATAAAAGCTTTTTTAACAAAAGAAGATGGTAAAATAAGTAAAGAAAAGTTACTTAATTCAGCTATTGCAATAGGGGGTGTGGCAGTCATGGCTGCTAGTGTAAGTGCAGGACATTCTAGTCATACAAGTTCAGCTTATAGTGATGTTTCTGCTCAAACAACAGAAGACTCGCAAATGATTTCTGGAACACATGCTCATCACTCAAACCACAGTAGTAACCACAGCAGTTATTGAATCTTATTAAGATTTTAATGATAAAAAATTATTGCGAATTAATCTTTAATGAAAATGTTTATTTCAACTTAAGTTTTGCTGTAAAATCATCCCAAAGATCAATGGATTCTTTTGAGGATGTTCCTCTCGGGTTATATGCAAGC
>JBNJGI010000040.1:0-3214 GCA_051819685.1 Nanobdellota archaeon
TTTCAAATCCGATCCTTACGAAATTTCAGGTTTTGCTATAGGAATAGCAGAAAATATTCAGCAGCCTGAAACAGGAAAAAGGGTATTTTTAAATTATTTTCCGGAGAACTTTAAACTTTCTCTTAATCCTGAGCAGGGTATTGTTTCAGGAAGTATGAGCGCTGAAGATATTTACGGCTCAGGGCACAAACTTTCTGAAATCGGGATCGGTGGTTCAGATACCAATTCTTCATACCTGGCTGATGATGCTTTTATTGCGTTGATGCACGGGACAGATACGATTTCAGATTTTACAGAAACAAGCAAATCGTCTGTTAAAGATAAAACAGCTTACCTTGTAACCGAAAGCACAGATTCTCAGCATGGCGAATATCTGACATGGGGTTACTGGGAGATAGCCTATGATGATCCTGAAGATCAGACAAAGACTTATCATATTCATGTGCCGGGAAGTATGTGGGTTGCAGGAAGTCCTACACCTGAAACTGTTCTAAGCGAATATGCATCAAGTAATACCATTCTTACATACTCAGGGATTACTAAAGCTGTTACACTTGATCAGCAAGGACATATTTACCAAAATCCCGAAGGTTCTTTCACCATGGAAGCTGATTTGTACAACAGTGATATATCAGGTGTAATTGAATTTCCTGATGATACAGGAACAATTGTAAATTTACCATTTAATGGTGCTTATACATCCGGAGTCATCGAAGGCGATTTTCCTGATTCTATTTCAGGAAGTACTATAAACGGCAGATTTTACGGTCCTGATGCTGAAAATACTGCAGGAAACTTTTCTGTTGATCAAACAGATGTAAGTCATCACGGAATTTTCATGGGCACAAAACAGTAAAAATGAAAACCGGAATAAATAAACAAAAAATTATCCCTGCTTTGTCAGGGATTTTTATTATAATAATTTCATTAATTTTTTTTATGTATCATGCTTCATCAGAAAGCTCTTTTTTTAAAACCCTTGATGAAGAAATAACTAATATAATGTTCAGAATCAGGGGTGAAGAAAAAGCCTCTGATGAAATTGTAATAATAGATATTGACGAAAAAAGTATTAAAAACATCGGCCAGTGGCCATGGTCAAGAGACGTTGTTGCAGAACTTATAAATAAAATTAACCAAAAAAAAGCTTCTGTAATCGGTCTTGATATTTTTTTCCCTGAAAAGGACAGAACTTCTCCTGAAAATATTTTAAAAAAATTCAACATAAAATTGCCACAGAAAAAACTTCCTGATTATGACAAAATGCTTGGAGATGCTGTTGCAGCTTCTGATTCAGTCATGGGGTATATGTTTGATTTTAAAAATTCAGGGGAGAAAAACTGCTGCCCTTTTACTTCAGCTTCAGTAAAAATAACCGGAGATAAAATCAAATTTTCAGATCTTTATCTTAATGACGCCAAAAATACAATTTTAAACATACCTGAAACAGCTGCTTCTATAACTGAAGGTTTTCTTAATTTTTTCCCGGAATCCTCCGGAGTAATAAAAAAAGTCCCTTTACTTATTAAATACGGGAATATTCCTTATCCTTCTCTTGCACTCGAGCTTTACCGTCTGCACACAAACACTCAATGGATAAAAATAGTTCCCTCAGAACAAAAAGCCGGCGGAAAAAACACAGTACTTGGAATATATGCAGGTTCAAAATTCATTCCAACAGATATTGATGCACAAATGTTTATTAATTTCAGGGGAAAACAAAAATCTTATAAATATATTTCTGCCTCTGATATTTTAAACAACAAAAACACAGATCTTGAAAACAAAATTGTAATAATAGGAACTTCGGCACCAGGGCTTTCAGATCTTAAAGCTACTCCTTTTTCACCTTCTTTCCCCGGAGTTGAGATTCATGCAACAATTATAGACAATATATTAAACAGCAATTTTCTAAAATATGACCGTTATACAGAAACAGGAATAACCTATTTTATACTTTGTGCAGGAGGTCTTGTAATTACATTTCTCCTTATCTACTCAGGGCCTCTTTTTGCAGGATTAATAACTTTTCTCACAATTACTGCATCATTTTTTATTAATTACTTTTTCTTATTCAGTAAAAATATTATTGCAGGTTTTTCTTATCCCGGATTTTGTCTTGCAATTTTATGTGTTACTGTAACAATCCTTAATTATTTTTTCAGAGAAAGGGAAAAAAAGTTCATACATAATGCTTTTTCCCATTATGTATCTCCGGATGTAGTAAATGAACTTATTAAAAACCCTGAAAAACTTACTCTTTCCGGGGAAACAAAAGAAGTTACCATAATGTTTGCCGATATAAGAGGATTTACAGAAATTTCAGAGTCAACACAACCAAAGCTGCTTGGTGAGCTTTTAAACGGATATTTTACAGAAATAAGCGATATTATAAGAAAAAACAAAGGACTTGTTGACAAATTCATAGGTGATGCTGTCATGGCTTTCTGGAATGCTCCTGTGGAAAACAAAAGTCACAGCTTTGACAGTGTTATATCAGCTTTTCAAATTTTTGATGAATTAAAAAGACTTAACATAGACTGGCATGAGAAAAATTTCCCCCTTTTAAAGCTTGGCATAGGAATTAATACAGGTGAGGCAAGCGTTGGAAATTTCGGAAGCAATGACAGATTTGATTATACTGTAATCGGAGACAGTGTTAACCTGGCTTCAAGGATTGAAGGTCTTAATAAATTTTATAAAACAGACCTTTTAATAACTGAATTTACGCAGAAAAATATAGAAAATAAAATATTATCAAGAAAAATTGATCTTGTAAAAGTTAAAGGGAAAAACAGGCCTGTTCAAATTTTTGAGCCTGTTGCAGTACTTCCCTGCGACAGCAGAACAGAAGATGAAACACATCTTTTTAATGAAGCTTTTGACTATTATATTAAAGGTAATTTTTCTGATTCAAAAAAAATAATGGAAAAACTTTTTAAAAATAATCCTCTTTTTATTTATGAACTCTACATCGAAAGAATAAAAACACTTATTTTAAATACTCCTGAAAACTGGGACGGTGTTTTTCAGTTTAAAGAAAAATAATTAATTGTCTTAAATTTAATTTATATTTCACATACAAAGATCTTTAAAATATTGAACATTACAATATCAGCAAAATTTTATTCCATTTTTTCTTCTGTGATGTTATAAAATCAGGTTTTACAAATTCTTAAAGGTACAATATGGAAAAAAAATCTGTAGTTAAATT
>JBNJGI010000041.1:0-3110 GCA_051819685.1 Nanobdellota archaeon
GATCAATCACTACTTATATATTTCGTACACAAAATATTTTAATAAGTACCATTTAAATTTTTTGTATGCAATAATATTTCTATGCGAATTATAATTTGATATAGTGTGGTTTGTTTTTTTAAAAAAAGATATATTTTACAGTGTTTTATCATTACCTGAGTTTTATGTTTTTGCAGACTGAACTGATTAAAAAAGTGTAGAGTGTTTTCTTTCTCAGATTTTAAGAAATACCTGGTTTAAGGAGGTTTGAAATGGCACAAAAATTTTGTATTTTACTTGTAATTTTGTTTGCACCTTTATCAGTATTATATGCCGGGGACTTAAGTTCAAAGCTCCTGGTAAATGAAATGCAGTTTTGCACTGATATTGCAGACAGGACTCCCATTGGAACAGGTGATAATTTTTCAGGAAGCCTGGAAAAAATATACTGCTACACTGAAGTGGCAAATAAAGGAAAACCTGTAACTATCTCACATGTCTGGTATTACAATGATCAGAAAGTTGGCAAGGTTTATCTTGACATCGGTAAAAGCAGTGGCTGGAGAACATGGAGTTCAAAGAAAATACTTAAATCATGGACAGGCTGGTGGAGGGTTGAAGTTTTGTCGCCTGCGGGTGAAATCCTTGAAACTAAAGATTTTGTAGTCGGTACAGGACCTGAATATGAAATGACTGAGTATTAAAATAAAAGTAAATTTTGGTCAGATTAACCTGAACTGAGCAGTTTTGAAAATTCCGGTTCAGGTTGAGTCAGTTAAGTTTATCCTGCTCCGGGCATGAAGCCATTTCAACACGATTTTTACCCTTGTTTTTTGCAAGGTATAAAGCTTTGTCAGCCCTGGCTAGTGTTTTGTCTATTGATTCTTCAGGACAGTATATTGTAGCTCCCATGGAAATTGTTGCTTTTACTTTATTATTATCAAAAGAAAGCTCAAGTTTTTCTATTTTTTTTCTTATTCTTTCAGCACAGATAACTGAATTTTCAAGGGTAGGATAAGATAATATTATTAGAAATTCTTCTCCTCCGTATCTTCCCACATAGTCGCATTTTCTCAGCTCAGATTTTATTTCAGTGGCAACTTCTTTTAAAATAAGATCTCCTGCAAGGTGCCCCAGGCTGTCGTTAATCTGCTTAAAATTGTCAATATCAGTCATTAATATGCAAAACGGAGCAAATTTTCTTTTTGCAAGTTCAGTTTCCCTTGAAAGTATATTGAAAAGCTGTCTACGGTTACATACTTTGGTCAGTTCATCTTTTGTTGCAAGTTCTTCAACTTTTTCTCTCAGCCTGTTTATGTATCCTCCAAGAAAAGAAAACCATGTAAACACAACTGCTAATATACAAAGTCTTAAAATTTCAACCCTGAGGATTATTCTGTCTGGATGGAATTTTAAGAGGAGTAATATAATAAGAATATAACTAAATATTATAAGAGCAGTTAAAAAAAGGAATTGTTTTACTTTAAGTCTGAAAACTCCGAAGGAAAAGCTTACTACATATAAAAGAAGGAATGCTCCTCTTACGTTGTCTATATAGTAGATAGTTATCATGATAATTATCGTTGCTACCGACATCTGGAGCATTGTCAGGCTTTTGTCGTTAAAATATAAATTAAGGTTAAACCGGAACAGCAAATAAAAGCCGATATTTATGAAAACAACGGTACACATCATCAATATTGTATCAGGAACAGCCAGTGTGAATATATTAAGAATCTGGCAGATTATTATAATACAAATAAATAAAAGATAGGACACAGCAGCCATAAAAAATCTTCTTAGTCTGAGCTGCTGCTGAGGGCTTGTTTCCGGAATAAGAAAAGGCATTATGTAAACCTGATTTGCTGTGAAATTTTTAAAAAATGACTGACCATTTCTGCTGTAAGCCCCCATATTATTTCATTATTGTATCTGTATAAAAGAACCTTTTGTTTTATTCCTCCCCAGGAATTATGATATTTTTCAGGAAGTCCCAGTTCTTTTGCAGGAAAGATAACTTTTTTCTCCCCGTTTTCATATACATAGGGCTTCATTTCAAGTGCAACATGATAAACTTCAGGCTTGTTTTCAAGAAACCATGAAACAGGTACAAAAAAGACTTTTTCAACTTCTGATTCCTGAATTACAATATCCTGGGGGGCGGTGTTCTCAAGCGTACCTACAAAAGGCTCAATAGTAGCTCCCATAGCTGCAACAATAGTGTCCATTCTTCCGAGAACATTTATATTTTTCTTATCAATCCCGAGTTCTTCAGAAGTTTCTCTTACAGCTGTTTTCATGCATGAATCATCACTGTCAGATTCATATCTGCCGCCGGGAAAGCAGATTTCACCTTCCTGTCTTATCCCTTTTGCCCTTTTTTCAAATAAAAAATGGTATTCATCATTTATAAGTATAAGGGTTATGAGAACCGCGGAGTTGAATAATTTATCCTTTCCGTGAATCCCGGTTTTACAGGGCAGCTTTTTAATAACCTGGTTTAATTCTTGTTTGTTCATATTAAAAATTTATGATGCTTTGTTTTGTTTTTTAGCTGTGACCTCACAAAAGTAATGATGCAACAGCTGTTAATTAAAGCCTGATTGATTTATATTTTAGCAAAAAATAAAAGAAAACTTCATAAACTTATATCGTCATTTATATAATCATCAAGGAAAAAATTTATTTATTGTCATAATAGTTTATGCTCTTATACATTTTAAAACTTTTAAGGAGACAGCATCTTGCTTTATGATTTACAAAACAGACTTAAAAATAGCTTTGAAGATTTAACTGAGGATATGTTTAATGAAAACAAAATCTTATCTTTTGAAGAAGTGCTTGTTAAAATTGCTTCTTTCCGGGATGTTCATAATATTTTACCTGATTCAGCTTTACTGAAAAAACAGCTTTTATATGCAAAAAAAAACAATGATATAGATAAAAGAGAAAACTTTCTCATTGAACTTTATCTTGCACTCCACAGATCCGGAGCAGGTTACAGCCCGTTTGAAGACAAGGTGCTGAATAACAAAAAAGGTCTGAAGTGGCTTCCAGGAGGACTGATGCCCCTTGTTTTTGCCTCTTTTATAATAAAACCCGAAGATGTTTTTATTGATCTTGGCTGCGGC
>JBNJGI010000042.1:0-2977 GCA_051819685.1 Nanobdellota archaeon
AAACTAACATCGGAATTTAACGAAGTTTTTTGCGAAGCAAAAAATTTGGGAGAGAAACGAATTTTGCTTGGCAAAATAGCGAAGCGGTCGTTTCGAACCGTATAAGCCCTGTTAAACTCTTTTTGCATACGAAGTATGTAAAAATTGCGTCCGCAAAGTCGAATTTTCACTTATATTATTTCGAGCGTAGCGAGCGTAACTGTCCGAAGGACTAAAGAGTTGGGGGCGTTCTATCTAGCACGAAGTGCAATAAAGAACAAGATTTATTAAATAACACAATAATTATAACTATATGGGCTTTATAAAGAACTTCATAAAGAAAAAGGAAAAGGAAATCATTTCAAATTCAGATAAAGCAGTAAAAAGCTTGGATAAAGAGTGGAAATCTTTTCTTAAAAAAGATACTTACTTGATCTATGATGACAAATCTCAACTTCAGAGTTTAGTAAAAGCAGGTAATAAAAAAACTACAATTCCTTGGTATTTCTTTTGGCATATTAAATTAAAGCAGGATTTGGAGAAAAATCTAACAACGCTTAAGAAGTTTAACGAAGAAATTGATAAATTCAATCCTGAATTTGTTGGAGAAAAGAAAGATCAGTATAAATCAATGTTCAAGAAAGGAGATTTAACATTAGATGACGACCAGCAAACTGCAATATTAACTGATGACAAATACAATGTAGTTGTTGCAGGAGCAGGTTCAGGAAAAACAGAAGTTTTAATAACAAGAATAGCATATTTGATTAAAAGAAAAGGGGACAGAATAAAGCCAAAACGTATTCTTGCTTTAGCTTTTCAGAATAAAGCGGCTAATGAGATTAGTGAACGTCTGAAGAAAAGATACAAAATAAATGTAGAAATAAGAACATTTCACTCATTAGGTAAAAAAATAATTGAAGATGCTTCAAAGCTTAAAGGAGTTAAAGCTCCTAAGCTAAAAGCCGAATGTTCTGAAGACTGGAAATATCAACATTATATCAAAAAGCTCTTTGATCACGAAATTGGTAAAAATAAGGAATTACAAAACGAAATCGTGCATTTTATGAAACTCTTTGGAGATGACCAGTTAGTCAAAGAAAAGACGGATTTTGAGAAGAAGGAAGAATTCTATAATTATCAAAGAAATTTAACTTACACATCTTTGGATGGAACAACTGTAAAAAGTGAAGCAGAAAGAGAAATTATGAATTTCTTTTTGATGCACAATCTAAATGGTAAGAATATAAACATTGTTTATGAAAGTCCTGCTGAATGGATGAACTACAAGAATGACAAAGGAGAAGAGATAACTCCTAAACCAGATTTTTATTTCCCTGATTTTGATATTTACTTGGAGCATTGGGCAATAGATAAGAATGGAAAAGTTCCAGAATGGTTTTCAGGAGATAATCCTACAGAAGAATACAAAGAAGCAATGGGTATAAAATTGAACAAATACAAAGAGAATGAAAAAGCATTGATTGAAACAAGTCAAGCAGACTTTAATCGTAAAGATTTTCATAAAACTTTGAGAGAAAGATTCCTGAAAGCACTACAAGAGAAAAATAAAGAAAAGTATTCATTAGAACCAATTTCTTATAATGAACTTGTAGAAAAGGTATGGCAAGAATGTAGAGAATTTGTTAAAACAATAGCCGTCAATATTTCAAGATACATAGTCATAGCAAAAACTTACAGATTATACCCTAAAGATATTGAGAAAAGGCTTAAGTCTGAAAGATGGTCTCCAAAGCAGAAAGCTTTTGCAGTAATTGCTAATGTAATCTATGAGAAATACCAATCAGAATTTCAAAAAGGTAATTACATTGATTTCTCTGATATGATAAATAAAGCAGTTGATTATCTTAAAGAAAATAAAGAGTTCTATTCAGATAAATATGACCATATCTTAATTGATGAATACCAAGACATAAGCACACAGAGATATGATTTGATACACGAGATTCTTAAGAAGAATCCTGCTTGTAAATTATTTTCTGTAGGTGATGATTGGCAGAGCATTATGGGTTTTGCAGGCTCAAATCTTGATTTCTTTATACATTTTGATAAATATTTTTCACATCCTGCAAGAACAGATTTGACTAAAAACTATAGAAGCATTAAATCAATTGTGGATGTTGGAACTTGTATTATCAAGAACAATAAAGAAGGGCAAATTGAGAAAAAAACAGAAGCAAATTGTCAAGAAACAAAACCAGTTTTAGTCTATTCCTCTTTACATCAGAAAGATTATTTCAAGAACTATTATGAACAGGTTGCTAAACATTGTTTGGATAAGATTAAAGAATATCACACGGAAAAGAATTATCCTTATGATGATTTTATGATCTTATTGAGAATTGCAAACAAGCCCAAGCTTAGAAATATGATAACTGAATATGCTCAAAAATTAGGAATACCAATATCTGAAAAAGCAGACAGACCAAATTGTGTTCATATAATATCTGTTCATAAAAGCAAAGGTTTACAATCAAGAGTAGTTATTATTTTAAATGTTGATAAGGATTTGTATGGATTCCCCTGTGAACTTGAAAGTCCAGATATATTCCAGACTGCAATAACAAACAATGATGGATTAAGGGAACAGGAAGAAAGAAGATTATTTTATGTTGCAGTCACGAGAGCAAAAGAAGAAGTTATCATGTATACTCAAAAATGTTCTGAGAGCAAGTTCATAACAGAAATAAAAGACTTTACAAAAAGAGAAGAATTGGGATATTAAGCTGAAAAATAGTAAAATTTATGTATTTTAGTGTATATTCTCAGAATATGAAGATAGAATTTAATCCAGATGGAAGCATTAAGTTACCGGATAGTATTCGTAAACGTAAAGAAGATGATGAAAAAATCTTTTTGGAAAAGCCAGCTATCAGAATTATAAGGAATCAAATTTCTAGCACCACCCCTTTAAAATGCGAATTAAAGATACAGGCATCGGAGAAGTTAGAAAATCCTGAAAAAATTGACAGTATAT
>JBNJGI010000043.1:0-2875 GCA_051819685.1 Nanobdellota archaeon
AAAAATGAGATATTAAATAGCAGTATCGCTATGGGACACTCAATTAAGAAAAAAGAAACACAAAATATTGAAGACATAATTGAAGAAGCTGAAAAACGGGTTTACAAACACAAGCTGGTGGAAAGCCAGAGCGCAAGAAGTGCTATTATTTCATCTCTGGTAAAGATGTTAAGGGAAAAACTTCTGGAAACTGAAGCCCACTCTAAAAGAATCAAAAGATTAGCTGTGAAAATGGGCAGGAAACTTAACTTAGAGGATAACAAAATAGATGACTTAAAATTACTGGCCAACCTTCATGACATTGGTAAGGTAGGTGTTCCCAATCCTATATTGTTAAAACCTGCTTCTCTCAATAAAAAAGAATGGAAAAAAGTTAAAAAACACAGTGAAATAGGATATCGTATTGCTCAATCTTGCTCTCAATTGACACCGATTTCTGATGCTATTCTTTATCATCATGAATGGTGGGATGGTTCTGGTTATCCTCGTGGATTAAAAAAAGAAGAAATCCCTTTGATATCAAGAATTATTGCTATCATCGATGCCTATGATGTTATGATTCATGAAAGACCATACACAAAAACTATGAATAAAAAAGATACAATTCATGAACTTAAAAGACGTGCCGGAAAGCAATTTGATCCTCATTTAGTAGGTAAATTTATAGAAATTATCAAGGAATAGACAACAAAGGAGCGGCAGAAATTATCATGAATAATATTGTTATTTTCTACATAAAAAACAGCCAGAAAATACAGTCTATACATTGGTAAAAAATTACTTGATTTATGACATTGAAGAACAAAAAGAAGCATTGGTAAAAGGTGGTTATACATATTTATCCAGACTCCTATGTTCTTGCTGAAGGAGTAGAAAACAAAGAACAGGTTGAGATTTTAAAATCAATAAAAAACCTTGACTTAGCTCAGGGATATTATTTCGCAAAATTCAACCCCGCTGAAGTTGTTTATAAGAATCTATAATTATCATTCGACTTTATTGCTAAAATTGAGCAGGGAAGATATGTATGAAAAAATTAGATGAGATGAGGGTCAGGTATATACCATCTGCAGTGTATTGTTATGGAAGTGATGTTGAAGTGGTTGAGTATGGCTTTAAAAAGGATTTTAAGTTTAGATCTGTTAATGACATAGAGTTAGAGAAATGTTTTTGCAGAGTTTTTAAATGAGATAGAAGGTAAGAACTGAAGGTACATGAAGTTTTCGCGGAGGGTTTAATATGAATATTAATGAAGAGTGGATAAAAAAAGAAATAGCTCATTTACATGCTCATATAGGAATATATAAACCTGATAATAATTTTTTGTTCGAGCCTACAAAAGAATTTTATAAGAGTATTTCCAATGGAAATTTTAAATCGATCAATATAGCTATCCAGCAATTATCATCTCATATTAGTTGTAATGTTAATCCTTCATTTGGAGGATGGATAACTGAATCAGATTATATTAGTAACAAACAAATAATTGAAAACAATGAAACTAACATAGAAGGTAAAGCTGGGCTAATTTATTCAAATGATCGTTACAATAGTAAGATTCAAATTAATGAAAGATATAAAAGTCATCCAATAATCATAGGGGCTATATTAGCCCATGAAATTACTCATCATAGTCTTATGGAAAAAAAACTATATTACTATAAAAACAAAGACAAAAATGAAAATTTCACAGATTTAGCTGCAATTTTTTTTGGATTTGGTAAATTACTGCTTAATGGATATTTAAAGAGTAGTGAAAAAATAGGTTATATTTCTCATGAAAATTTAGCATATAGTAATATTAAAATATGTAATTTTAGAAATATCCCTATCCCTAAATTAAGAAAGAATCTCACTGAAGAAGCAATAAAAATTATTAATAAATCATTTTCTTATTATAAAAAACGAGAAAAACGGTTAAAAATTAAAACAAAAAGAAAAAAAAGACTATTTAAATTTAAAAAGAGAATAAAGAATATTTTTAAACCATTATCCCGAATATTTAAAATAAATAATAAGGATAAAAAACAATCTGAAGAATTTATAATTGCAATCAGCTATAATTATGTGTCTTCTGAAGAGGATATGGAAGTTAAGTTTAATATGAAAGAACTTGAACTCCGTTAGGCGTTTTAAAAGATATTTTTGTGAGAAATAGTAAATTTTCAACGAGAAAGGAGGTGTTAAAATTTATAAAGAAAAAGGGAACAAAAATTACTTCAGAAAAATTATAACTGATAATGATGGGGTTTCCGGATGTTTGATTTTTGGAATTATTGTTTTGGTTTTATTTGTTATAGCTGGAGGCTGGCTCTATTTACAGTGGTCAAATTTAAGAGAAATAGGGTTAGGTAAAATACAGGAGGTAATTAAAGAGATAGAAAAAACTGAAGAAATAGATAATTTAGAAGACATTGACAGCCTGGAAGATATAGAAAAATTGGATAGCCTGGAAGATATAGATATAGAAAAAATCAAAGAAATGGCTCCGATAGTTAGAAGAATATATCGGCTTATTCCTCAAAATATAATTGATACAGTTGAAAATAATAACAAAAAAGATAATAATGAAAGCCTTCAACAATCCAAAGAACTTAAACTGGATAAATCTGAAAACGAACTTTTACCCGGAAGTGTTTCCAGTCATCCTGATTTAAACCTTCAGGACTATCAGGAAATTAAAAACATTCCCGGAGCGGTATTATCAAAAATTGATGAAGAATACATAAACAATCAATCTGTATTACTGGAATATAAGACTAATTTTCCTGATAGAAAAATTGAAGAGCTGAGACAATTGGATCAAGTACCGGATAATATCTCTGATTCTAAGATTGAGGAAAATCGCAAAGAATTAGAGCGGTTATTTAATTTT
>JBNJGI010000044.1:0-2544 GCA_051819685.1 Nanobdellota archaeon
AAAAATATCCGTCCCTTTTCTTTTTGCCTTATTGATTATATTTGCAGCCGGTTGCGGAGGTAGCGGTGGAGGAGGTGGTGACAGCAAATCAGATGATTCAGATCCTGAAATCTCTCCCAATTCAGAAGTTGAAGTTTCTGGTCAGGCGTTAATGGGGCCTTTGTCTAAATCAAAAATTTCATTTAAAAAACTTGATGGAACGGTTTTTGAGGGTGTTTATGCAGAAGAATCAGAAGATATAAAAGAGGCTGGAATATTTAAAATAAATATTCAAAAAAATAAATTACCCAAAATTTTTGTTATTGAAGCTTCCGGTGGAAATGATATTGATGCAGATGACAATGGTCAAAAAGATGAGGAGGTTACAAAAAATAAAGGTTCAATTAATGCTTTAATAATTAGAGACAAAATAAATCTTAAAAATTTAAAAATAAACCCCCTTACAGAAATTATATACAGAAAATTTTTATCTGATTTTCAAACAAAAGAAGATGAGAATATAGATCAGGAAAAAGTTTTAAATTTTTTGAATGCAGAGTCTGATAAATATTTAAAAAATAATAATTCATTATATAAAGACATTCTTTCATTTGTTCCATATAGGGATAAGTCAAACTCTTTAATTGACTGGGATGTTATTCTTTCTACTTTAGTTTCGGAAATTCATGCTGGTGGAACGATATCAAATCGTATTGATATAGTTAATACATACCTCAAAGAACCTGGTATAAAAGAAAATGATACTTTCATTGAAAAAATTGAAGATGTCAACAATTCCAGAATTATAACAAGAGCAAGTAGTGATGAAAATGGGCGTACTTTAGCTTTATCTCAAAAATATATAACAAGAACCGGTACTTCAGTAGTTACAGATATAAAAAGAGTAAATAGCCAGAAAAATATTTTAACAGCACAAATAGTGAAAAACGGGCATTCTTTTGTTATAAAAGGAAATACGGAAGTTCTTAATGATATAAATGCTGATACTGAAGGGCTGTATACAATTCCTGAAAATTATATTAATGTTGAAAATCAAGAAGACTCTTCTGTTAAAATTACTATAAATAAAAAACTCTCTCAAAAAATCAGCAATAATAAAATACAATTTTATATTGATGGCAAAACTCCAGATAAGGAAGAATTAGAAATACTTAAGGATGATCCTGAAGTTTTGTGGCATTTCCCAAAAACTATAGAAAAAAACAATCCTGTAATAGAAGAAAGTTTTACATTGCGTGAAGCTTTAAACAATTATCCTGAAAAATTTGAACAATATAATATTGATATTGAAGGTATCAGGAGTAAAATCTTTCAATCAGAATATACTTTTTCTGATATCAATGTACAAATATATAAAAATGGTATTGTCTCACTGGAGATGCCTTTTAAATTATATGATAAAGTTTCAGGCTTGCAAAAAGATATAGATTTGGTTGGGTTAAATCTAGAAAACGCTTGTGATATAGGTTTAGATTTTTTTTCATTGGCAGGATCTATAGCTGTTGAAAAAGGCCTTGTAACAAAGGCATTGCAAGCTTCTTTTATTGAAACAGCAGGTTTTTATTTCATGGCAAAGGATATTATTTTTTTAGCAAAATCATTTCCTGTACTTGCATCACAGTTAGTTAGGAGTACACGAGTTATGCTGTTAAGTTCTCAACCCGAGTCAAAAGAAAATTGCGGAGACTTTTCCTGTGTAACATCCGGAAGAAAATATTCTCCCCTAGTTTTTTTTCGTAATGTTCCTTTTAAATCAAATATTCCTTTCATGAATGATTATAATAAAAAAAGTACTAATACATTTAACCTGGATATGTCTTATGAATTATTTTATCTTGATTATTCAAAAGCCGCACCTTCACAGACACCTCCTTTAAGTAAAGTAACAAGAGGCGCAAGAAGTAAATATTTAGGTACAATTAAAACTAAAACTGAACATGGATATATTGTTTTTTTTCCGACCAGTATTTATTTTGATAAACCTAAAAAAGATTCTATAAGTTTTAAAGACAGTAGCTTTATAGAAATGGATGGTTGTAACTTAACTTTGGATGTAGATGTTGAATCTGAAGTAGATAAATCTACAAATACTACTTATGTTATGGATATGGATGTATCTGAAATATATACTGATTTTACACATAATATATTTCAGGATACCTTGAATCTCGATGCATCATCATGTGTTTCCCCATCAAGAGTTGTATTAGGAGATTCTATCAGTAATAATTCATTTGAAAATGAAAATGCTATAACAGAATATAAATGGCTAAGTAATAACGAAGAAATTATAACAGGGGAAAAAGTTAATATACCCTTGTCAGTTTTAAAAACAGAAGATGGCTATGCAGAGATAACCTTAGAAGTAAAGGATGTTGAAGGCCTTAAAGGTAAGGAGACTAAATATTTAAATGTTGGTGAAAATTACCCAGAAGAAACATATTACACATATTATCGTGATGCAGATGGCGACGGTTATGGAGATCCTTCAGATTCAACAGAAGCTGCTAATGCACCTTCAGGCTATGTTTCAGACAATACAGA